>JAISYN010000184.1 GCA_031269915.1 Synergistaceae bacterium | reverse complement strand
GAAACAGGTACCTTACACCCCGGCTATACTCTCTAATCAACAACGATGATTATGTTGCTTTTTTGCTTTTCACCTACTTTTTACTCCAGACCTCTTGACTTTTTCTAGCAGGTCTTAATTTTTTATACTGAATCGCTTTATGATAAACTCAGGCTTTTATTAAGCCCAAGTAGTTTTATTACTCATCCGCTTCGTTTATCGAACTGGCCAATAGCATTTTACGGGCTCTGTTCACCGTAACGACGTCAATGAGAATTGCTATCAGCAATACCGCCCCAGTGACGATGTTTTGCCAGTAAACCGGCACTCTGCCGATAATTAGAAGATTTTGCACCAATCCAAGAAATATAGCTCCTAATATTGCGCCAGGTATAGACCCTTGTCCACCAGTCATAGACGCTCCTCCGAGGATACAGGCTGAAATGGCCTTCATCTCCTGTTGCATTCCTACAGTTGATGTAGCCGATGCCATCCTTGATGTCATGATAATACCGCCCAAGGAGGCTAGAAATGCCGTCAGAATATAAGAGAAAAGCCGCATTTTTTTGACATTTATCCCGCTTAACTGCGCAGCTTTTTCATTCCCTCCTATATAGTAATACCTCCTGAAAAAGCTGGATTTATACACAAGAAATGTCAAGATTAATCCAATTATCAGCATATACCATATTGGAGCCCGGAAACCCAACATTGATATTCCGGCTATGCCGACAAAGCTATCCGGAAACCCAAATAATCCTGTTCCACAAAATAGCATAGCCCCGCCTCTTAAAACGGTCATCATAGCCAGTGTTGCAATCATGGGATTTACTCCAATATAAGCGACTACAAATCCTGTAAATGACCCTACCATTATGCCGACGCTCAAAGTTATCAGGATTACAGGAAGGGTATTCATGTCATGGAAATACATCAAGGTCCCGGCAATGCCGCCAGAAAATGCTATCATTGAACCCACCGATAGATCAAATACTCCTGAAATAAGCAGTATCATCATTCCTGACGCGATAATGGCATCTACTGAAGCATTCAGCAGAATTGATTTTATGTTGTTCAAGGTACCGAATACTGGGAACGCAGTACATGCCACGATAATTATCAAGAGCATCAACGTACTTAACATCAATACTCTGTTAGACATTAGTTTCCCGATTGATAACATATTTTTATTATTGCTCATTTACGAGATCTCTCCTATAACCCGGATGCATAATGCATGATATTTTCTTCTGTCGCGTCCTGGCGGTTTATCGTTGTTTGAATTCTGCCGTTATACATCACTATGATTCTGTCGCTTATAGCAAGAGTTTCTGGGAGATCAGACGATATCACGATTATACTTTTACCGTTTTTTGTAAGTTGTCGTATGATCTTGTATATTTCCGCCTTTGTACTTACGTCCACGCCCCGCGTCGGTTCATCTATGATTAAGATATCGGAGTTCACCATCAGCCATTTTGCGAAACAAATCTTCTGTTGATTTCCGCCCGATAGCTCTCCGGCAAGTTTGCCTATATCAGGCGTAACGATATTAAGGGTTTTTCTGTATTTTTCTGCTATTTCACAGGCTTTCTCACCGTTAACGAATCCATGAGAACTTACCTGTGCAAGACTCGCGGAAACTATGTTTTTTTCTACAGACATTGACAGAAAGAGCCCCTCATCTTTTCTATCTTCAGTAAGATAACCTATACCCTTGTTTATCGCGTCGCTTACGTTTTTTATTATAATTTTTTTGCCATTGATGGACACTTCGCCTGTGCTTTTTTGATCAAGCCCGATTAAAGCTTTAAATACCTCTGTTCGCCCTGCTCCTACAAGGCCACAAAAAGATAATATTTCTCCCTTATACAATTCGAAAGACACATTCTTGAAACGAGAAGAATTAAAATTACGGATCTCCAATACCACTTCATCGGTGAATTGAGGCGAATATTCATCAACGGAAATATTCCTGCCCACCATCATCCGTACAAGTCCATCTATTTCGATCTCATCGACACGTCTTGTACCGATATATTTACCATCTTTAAGAACGGTCACCTTATCCGCTATTTCCATTACTTCTTGAAGCCTATGAGATATGTATATTATTGCTATGCCTTGGGCCTTTAGCTTTCTGATCACCTCAAACAGTATGTCCGTCTCTTTTTTTGTTATTGTGGCAGTAGGTTCATCTAGTATCAACAATTCACACTTGACGGAGAGCGCCTTTGCTACCTCAATCATTTGCTGAATGGCCGGAGAGAGGCTCCCTACTATAGTTCTCGGATCAATGTCCAAATTTACTTGTGATAAGATTCTTTTTGTATTCTCATACATCTTACTGTATTGAATAAATCCAAAGAATCCTCTGTCTTGCCTGTCGACAAATATGTTTTCGGCGACGCTTATATTAGGAACTAGACTACGTTCTTGGTAGACCACGCTGATACCCTTTTCAATAGATTGAAGATGATTTTTGAAAACCACCTTCTCGCCATCTATTACTATATGCCCTTTGTCAGGCATATAGTTTCCTGCGAGAATATTTATCAGGGTTGATTTGCCCGCGCCATTTTCACCGCATATTGCGTGTACCTCGCCCTTGAGAATATCGAATTCCACATTCGACAGCGCGCGTACCCCTGGGAAAAATTTACTTATATTACTAATTTTCATATATGGAGTTATCATCACTACCCTTTTTCTTGAATATCTCAAAACTTCAGATTAAAAACGTCTATAGCCGTTTTTGAAAAAATGGTTTCAAGATCGTCTTTGTTTTTTATTGCTAGTCTGTACTTCAATAATTCCATTGGAACATTTTCAGCCATGTCGCTGGAAAACATGATCTTTGAAGCTCCTATCTCGTCCACCATTGCCTTGATGTTTATGACTGGTATCCAGCTAGGTTCTAGATATGTATTATCGTAAAGTTTTGCCAAGAATTTGGCTGATGTTTGCATCAGATTACTGCCTGCATGCGCCAAAATAAATTTTACGCTTGGAAAGGAGCGTATCGCCTTTTCGCAACTCATCGGATCGGCAAATGGAGTACCGGCGCCAGTATGAATCATTACCGGCACGTCAAGAATTTTTGCGATTTCATATATAGTGAACGCATCTTTGGATGATGGATTGACCGCATGCCCTATAGGGGTTATCTTAATACCCACAAATCCAAGTTGTTTAATGCATCGAGTTATTTCAGTCTCAACGTCATCCGGTCTGTGATGAGGATTCATTGACACCATGCCCCAAAACTTACCAGGATAGTCTTTGCATAATTTTGCTATTCTGTCGTGAATTGCCCGTGTATCATCAAGATAGGGACGCGGAACAAACGGTTGAACTATCGCCCCATCAATACCATTTTCCTTATATGTCTCAATAAGTATTTTTTCGTCCTGAGCCTCGTCAAAAACAACATCCTCACCGAGATGTGCATGAGCGTCAATGATCACAACAATCCCTCCGTATTATAAAAAGTTATGATACCGTTTAAATGAAACACCATAAGTATTATTATTATTATTATTATTGAAATTCAAAGGCATCTTGTATGCCATCATTAATTATTGCCCATCTATCATTTTCAAATATGAAACGCTGCTTATAATACAGTGTCATGCTTTTAAAATATTGCGCGCGTTCTACATAACATTCTTTTTGACTTATATATACGGGTTCTGAATAACGCGTGTTAAGAACTTTTTCATTGAGTGATTTTATATTTTCAAGGTATTCTTGCAGCGAAAAAAGATAATCGTATCTCTTTTTAGCAAATGCTTCCGATGTTTTCCCGCAAGACATATTCATCAATTCGCTTATCAGCATATTTGCCTCAATTTCCTCATTTAAAAACATTGTATTAAGCTGTCCGGTGCGTATAGCCAGCCATTCCGGAGAATTAATATCTCTCACAGTTGCAACATCCAATTCTCGCACTACTCTACGTACAGAAATATCCTCTGTTTCTCGATGAGCCGGATATTGTTTAAAAGATATTTTTACGTCAAATACCAACAGAAATATCGTAAATATAATAGTTATCAAACATGGTATAATGCATATTCGTAAATCTAATTTTTTTTTAAAGATCGCAAGTCCTCCTCCGTTGTATGAATCATGATCTACCATTTACTTAACCACTGCGGAAACAAATTTCATTAAATTATCGACAGTATGCTTTAAATCGCTTTTGCTGCGCTTCCTGGCCTCGCTGATGGGCAGCGCAACCCTGTTTATGCTGAAGACCGCGCTCACGCCCTCGTCGTATACCCCGTCAATATCGTCTCCTACATCGCCCACTATCGCTACAAGCGGAATGCCTTGCTTTTTCGCCCTACGCGCCACTCCTACCACTACTTTGCCATGCAGGCTCTGAGTATCTAACCGTCCCTCCCCGCTTATAATCAGATCGGCGCCGTTGAGCAGTTCATCGAACCTTATCGTGTCCAGCACTACTTCTATTCCGGGACGAAGTTTGGCTCCCAGAAAAGCTATCATGCCGCCTCCCATTCCTCCGGCTGCACCTGCGCCGGGTATCTCCGACACGTTTATTCCGAATTCCTTTCGAACCGTCTCGGAAGCTGAGCGGAGTTGTCCGTCGAGAAATTCAACCATCTTGGAATTCGCCCCTTTCTGGGGCGCGAAAACATAAGCGGCGCCATTTTCTCCGTGCAGCGGGTTGTCTATGTCACACATAGCAGTTATCTCAACTCCCTGTAGAGAGGGGAGTAGTCCGCTTTTATCGATATGCGATATTTTGGAAAGTGATTCTCCCACCGGGATGAATTCTTTCCCGTCGCTGTCGGTGAAACGCACTCCCAACGCAGATGCGGCGCCTGTCCCGAAATCGTTAGTGCAACTGCCTCCAAGGCCCATGATAATTTTCTTGCAGCCACGAGCCGTCGCGTCTGCCATGAGCTGGCCAACCCCATAAGTCGTAGTCTTCTCGGGGTGTAGGTTTTCCCCGACGAGAGGCAACCCGGCACAAACCGCCATCTCAATGACAGCAGTTGATCCTCCCTCTATCAGACCGTAAAACGCTTCCATATCTTCCATATAAGGACCTTTGGCCGAAATAGTGATCTTCTCTCCGCCTAATGCAAAAATAAAAGAGTCCACGCTTCCCTCCCCGCCATCCGCCACAGGGAGAGATATAACTACGGTATTTGGGTAATGAAGCTGGATAACATCTCTTACAACTTCACAAAACTCCATAGAACTCATCGTTCCTTTGAAAGAATCAGGAACGAGTAGCACCTTTTTCATAAGCGATACCCCTATAATTGTTTTTAAAATCAGATCTTGCCAATGAGTATATATATACCCTGCCGAGTTGAATATGTCTATATTATGGATAACATTTTTTCCTGGAAAAATATGTTACGCGAAACAATTAACGAAAATTCAGATCGGCGGGCTCATGAAATTGCGGACATATGGGCATGCGGGAGGGTCTTGTTGAGATGCGATTTTATACGCATCGCAACGCGGTATTTTCGTAAAACTGTATCGCCAGCACAAACAACGTCGAGTTCGTTATAAATCTTGGGTCGTGACCGGTAAGCTTTGACAGATGGTTTAATTTATTCTGTACCGTATTTTTGTGAATGAACAACTGAGAGGCGGTTTTTTCCAACGAACCGTTGTTCGCGAAATAAATCCGCAGGAACTGAATCCAATATGCTATCTCGTCTTCGTCAAGACCGCGAAATATTCGGAGTAGAAATTCTTTTTTTGATGAGTCGGATATTTCATCCATGAATAACTCCATAGTTATTTGGTCGTAGAAGTATATGGGCTCATTAGAGTATTTGCCGGCCTCCAACGCTTTTTTTGCCCTCTGGTACGACTGGTGGAGCTTTGTTCCACGCTTGTCCACGCCTATGCGGATTTCTACGTCAAACTGGTGTTTCACCTTGCTCCGTATCTCTTTGGCAATGTCGCGAATACGCTCGTCGTCACAGTCCAACAGAAGACATATCATCTGTGACGGAGTCTTGGTGAAAACATTCTGGTTATCTCGTTCTATGATATGCCGCACCGTTCTGTTTACCATGTCTATCAGGCGCTGACCGTCAGCACTGTCGCGGTATCTTGTTATGTCAGTTATCTCCGCTACCAGCGCCCGCCTTTGCAGCGTAACGTCGATACCGAACCTGGCGCCGCGTTCCGTGAACTTATTGCCGTAACCTTCGGGGGCGTCCTCGAAAAGCCATTCGTCCAGGAACCTGGCCTTTATCCTATCGTCAATCTTCTTCTGTTCCTGAAAGCTGTTCTCCAAGATCAGTATTTCAGTCATTTTTTTGATGATCTGGCCGTATCTGGCTATATCCTTATAGTTGCCAGTGACGCCTATTACGCCGACTATCGCGCCTTCGAGCAAAATGGGAAGGTTCAGCCCTTTTCTCGCCCCCTTGTATTCATGATCCTCGTGAATGATGAGACTGTCGAGGTTTTCGTTGATAATCCTGAGCGCTGCCTCGTGAAATGTCCCTATTCGTTCGACATCGGTGCTGGCTATTATCATGCCTCGCTCGTCCATCATATTTACATTTTGATTAATAATGTTGCTTATATCCATAACGATCTGCATCGCATTTTGCCGCGATATGTTCATTAGCACCCTCCGTTATCTCACAAACGCTGCATGCTTAGCGGGTATCATCTTTTTTCGCTATCCCGCGCTCCTCGGGCGTGCCGGGAATCAGCGAGTCGCATACCGCGGCGCAGATTGCGGCGACCGCCATCGGAGTCTTTAAAATTGCCCAGACCGTGCTGCCAAGGGACTCGCCCAAAAATGTCTCAACGAACATCGCCCTGTTGGGATCGACCCACGCGGGAAGCCCCTGTGACATGAGAAACGCGAATCCGACTATCATGATGTTCCTCTGGCTGCCAATATCGGCGCGCATGAGGTTTTGAATGCCAAGCGCCCCTATAGTTCCGAAAAGCGTAATATACGCGCCGCCTATCACCGGGCTGGGCATGGTCGAAACCAGCGCCCCGAACTTCCCGACAAAGGACATCAATATCAGAATTACCGCGCCGACGCGAACGACATAACGGCTCGCCACGCCGGTCAGTCCTATGAGGCCGATATTTTCGGTGTAAGAGGTGGTTCCTACCGAGCCCACAATGCCTGAAACGGCGCAGCCAAGCCCCTCCGCGCCTATCCCGCGGCTCACCTGAGCCTCGCTTGGATCGTCTATCCCGGCGGCGAACGCGCACGAGTGATAGTCCCCTATGCTTTCTATCATGACGCAGAGGAATCCGGCGAGGATCGCTCCTATGGCTTCGAACCCGAACTTCGGGACACCCCAGGGCATAAAGACCTTGAAGCGGAGCCAATCGGCCACGGCCACGGTTTTCAGGTTGATGTACGCGGCGTGCCCCTCGGGGAAAATGCCGATCAGCGTGCCGGCAAGGCATATAAGATACGTTACGGCTATGGCGCCGAGCACGGCAAAGATATTGAAGAAACGGTTTTTGCTGACAAGGCTGAAAAAGAACACAAGGACGACGACCAGAAGCGATATCGGCCAGTAATTCGCAGCGTTCGAGACGATGGCGGTCTGCGCCAGCGAAAAACCTATCGCCATTATCGTAGGGCCTATCACCACCGGAGTCACTATTTTGCGAATATATCCGACGAAGCCGACATAGCCTATTATCGCCATAACCACGCCGCCCGTTATGAGCGAACCGCCGACGTACCGCATTATCATATCCGGGCCCTGGGACGAATATATCCCGACTATCGTCATTATGGGCGGTATGAAACTGAAACTCGAACCCTGAACTATCGGCAGGCCCGAACCGAGTACGGGCCACGTCTGAATCAGAGTCGCTATCCCCATGCCGAAATATACGCAGCCGAGAAACGTCGCAATCTGCTGAGGCGTCATGCCCATAGCCGGGCCGAATATCAGCGGCACCAGGGTGGTCGCGCCGAAGAGCGTGAGCACATGCTGCGCGCCGGCAAGGATTGCCAGAGGCAGCGCCGGTTTATCGTCTATTCCGAACAAAATTTTCTTATGACCCATAGAATATCACTCCTTCAGTCTATCTCATTTCATCTTCGGGGCGGACTATGCCGGGCAGGCTCGACAGTATCCAGCCCGCGGCGCGCCTGGCCTCGTTAAAACCGTCTTTGTCGAATTCGCCCTTGTCATCGGGAACATAAATTTGAGCGATATCGCTTCGCCTGCGTTCGTGTATCCAATCTTTGAAATCGATCAGCAGGCCCATATTTCTGAACGACCGGAACGTCTCGTCAAAACGCGGCACACCCCACAGCGCGCGGCGAGGAAAGATGCCGGACGATACCATCGCCGACGTCGCGAGCTGGAGCCTTTGTTTGACCGCGCCGGCCCTCTCCGTTCTGAGAAGTATCACTCTGTGCCCGGCCGTCACGGCTTCCGAAACCATATTCACCGAGTCGTCCGTGACAAATATTTCATCGCACGCTCCCAGAATGGCTGGAATGGGATTAAACGGATCAGACGACGCGATGAGAAGAAATCTCGTATTTTCACAGCTCGACACCATCCTTCGGATAGCGTTCTCGGCTTCGGGGGATGTTCTGCGGCTGGTCGAGATGTAGAGGTCCACGTCGCCTCGGACGGCCTCGCGCAAAATTTTCCCAACCTCTCTGTGCATCCACTCCGCGGAAATACGATAATTTTTGTCGTTCCCGCCGATGAGTATCCCCCACCTGTATTCCCGTTTCGGAGGAAATTCACGTAGCAGCGACTCGCCGACGAACCCGAGTTCCTCTTTCACTATCGAATTGGGAGCCCCGACGGTCGTCATGACGTTCGCTTCGTCGCCGGGATAATCATGTTCCGGGACGATGGCAAATTGAAATGGATCCGTCCCGACTACGCTTGGAGTCATTATTGTGACACATGTGCAGCGCCAGATATACCCCAGCGCCAAATTGAAAAAAGCCGGTATGGACCCGGCGGACAGAATGATCAGAGACGAGGTCTGCCCTTCCCGTATGCCGCGTTCCAGCAGCAACTGACCCAGCGCGCGTACCACGCCCTCTCCTCTCGCAAGAGCGAGCCATTCCCGCGCTTTATGGCGATCGCCGGCGATGAGTTTGGAGGCGGATGCGCGAACATGCCTGCGAACGGCGCCCTTCAATTCGGGAATACCTATCTCTTCGACCTCCGCGCCGCTGTCCCTGGAGAGCCACGCCGCGACTCCCCTGCTCTGATTTATGTGCCCTCTTATTCCGTCGCTGATTATGACGATCAACCGAAGTTTTTTTTCATCGGGCTCATCAGCGTACAGACGCACCGCACGGTTGAACCGCCCGCTGTCGCGAGCCGGTATGTTTCCGGCGGCATCATCCTCTTTAAGCATCGCGTTTCACCGTCCCGGGGAAAATTATATAACCATTCAGCAGTTAACGTGATAACGTCTTCTTGCGAAGCTCGTACAAACGCCGCTCGTCCGGCGCTATGTCAAGAGATCCCCGATTTCAATATTTCGTGCAGGTGCACCATGCCGACCGGATGCCCGTCTTCGACGGCTATTAGCACCGATATCTCGAACACTTCCATCATGCGGACGGCTTCCGTCGCCAGTTTTTCGGGAGCGATAGTGCGGGGGGAACGGGTCATCCCCTCTTCCACTGGCAGTTCGATGGCCTCCACTCCTTTATGCTCCATGAGCCTGCGGAGATCGCCGTCCGTGAAAACCCCGCACAGTTTTCCTTCCGCGTCGACGATCGCTGTTGCCCCATAGCCCTTACTGGTTATCTCAAAAAGCGCCTCTTTGACCGAAGAACCGATACGAGTCTCCGGCATCGCCTCCCCTTTGCCCATAATGTCGCTGACCCTAAGCAAAAGACGCCTTCCCAACATGCCTCCCGGATGGAATATCGCGTATTCCTCCGGGCAAAAACCGCGCAGTTTCGCGCAAACTCCGGCAAGCGCGTCGCCTATAGCCATCTGTACTGACGTACTTGATGTCGGAGCCAGTCCCAGCGGGTCGGCTTCCTTCTCCGCTCCGGCATCCAGCGTGATATCGGAGTTCAGGGCGAGAGTTGATGACATCTTGCCCGTCATGCCTATCACCGGAGCGCCTATTCTTCGAAAATAAGGCAGCAGTGAAAGCACCTCCTCGGTCTCCCCGCTGTTGCTCATCAGAAGTCCGACATCCTCCGGACGAACCATGCCCAAATCTCCGTGCGAAGCCTCTGAGGCGTGAAGAAAAAAGGCCGGTACGCCGAGCGAAGCGAGAGTAGCGGCTATTTTGCGGCCAACATGCCCCGACTTGCCAAGACCGGAGACCACCACGCGCCCGCCGCACGACGCGACGAGGCGGGCGGCTCTCGCCATTTCCCCCCCCATCCTGGCGGAAGCCGCCTTCATGGCTCTCGATTCCTCGATTATTATTCTTCTGCCCAACGTCAGTAATTCATCGTCCTCAATATCTTTTGTCAAATTTCCATACACAGGATCACCCGCCGTCCCATCAATCGCGATCGTCATTACAGCCAGTCCAAACCGGCAAAACCGGTCTCCCTCGACAGTTTATCGAAAACTCCAATCTGATCCAGCAAGGCGCCAACAGCATGAAGCGGTACCATATTAGGACCGTCGCTCTTTGCCTCGTCGGGCTTCGGGTGGACTTCCATAAACACCGAATCCACGCCTACCGCCAAAGCCGCTCTGACTAAAGGCAGGACGAACCTCCTGTCGCCGCCGCTCACGCCGCCGAGCCCTCCGGGGTTCTGAACGCTGTGAGTCGCGTCGAACATCACAGGCACGCCTATATTCCTCATGAGAACGATAGATCTGTAATCCACAACCAGCCTGTGATACCCAAACGAAGTTCCGCGTTCGCACAGCACCACGCCCGCCGCTCCGGACTCAACACACTTTTCCACAACGGACGCCATATCCTCGGGAGCGAGAAACTGCGCCTTCTTGACGTTTATCGGACGTCCCGTTCTCGACGCCTCCATGAGCAGATCCGTCTGGCGGCAGAGAAACGCCGGAATCTGAAGCATATCGGCCACCTCCGCGACGCGGGACGCCTGCGAGGGTTCGTGAATATCGGTCAATATCGGGACTCCCGCCGCGCGCTTTATTTCAGAGAGCCATTCAAGACCCTTTTCAAGCCCCGGTCCCCGTTCGCTTTTTATAGACGTCCTGTTCGCTTTATCGAAGGACGCCTTGAAAATATATCCGAAACCGCGTTCTTTGCAGGCGCGTGATAACTCTCCCGCCACTTTAGCGCCGAGTTCGGGCGATTCCAGCATACACGGCCCTGCCGCTATTACGAGTCTCTCTCCTCCAATGCCAAGCGTATGTTCGCCTACTTTATTATTTTTACGAGCCTCGTCACTTTGGAAGCGAGACGTTTCGGCATCTTCCATTCCAGTTCACCCTCCTTTACGGGATGGCGTCCGCCGTCCGCGGATCGCACAGCGTTTTCGCCGCCCCATATTTTACTAAGCATGACGAACAAGCCGCATCTTGCGTCCCACCCAAGTTCGCTAGCGGCGTATCTCACCACGTCGTCTATGGCCCCCGCGCCTCCCATGAGGCGTATCCCCGCGCGTGACATGGCAAATCGTTTTTTGGGATCGCGCAATATTTCGAGCGCCGCTTCGGCGAGCGCCTCGGCGTTTGGAGACGCCAGAACTTCCGAATCCTGGAGCAATTTTTTCTGCACGAGTTTGCCGCGCTCTATTACCGAAAGCACAGGCACCCCCATACCCGCGGAAACCTGATTGGCCGTGCCTCCCAAACCTATAAGCAGATCCGCGCCATAAGCCACCGAGGCGATGGGGCCCGTATACAACCCCACTTCCGCCGAACCTACCGTCATACGATTCGCTCCGTTGAGGCGATAACCGGATTCGGATATCATCTTATACATATCCAGCGTCGGGGCAAGCACCATGAGGAAGCGGCAGCGCATCTTCGCGGACATGAGCTTCACCGCATCCAGCAGCATGGACGTGTCGCGATAGGCGCGGGGCCTGCTGCCGGGAAGCAGCATCACATGAGGGCGTTCCATTCCGTCCCACGGGTCTTCGCCCGCATCCGACGCTACCGCGAGATCCATTATGGGGTTTCCGCGAAATACGGCGTCTATTCCGGAACGGCCAAGGTCCCGCTCCGTTTCCGAATCCCTTGTCCATACCCGGCGCGTTCGGCGGCGCATCAGCGCCCGCTCCACCATCCAGTGTCCTCTGAGTTTCACGCTTTTGGCGGTCGCCACGAGCAGCGGAGACATGCCCTGCCCCCACAGTGTGTGGAGAAGGAGGTAGACGTCGCCTACGCATATAGGCGCGCGAAATCTTCTCCGCTGTTTTCTCCATGCCGCTATCTGTCTCCTTATGACCTTCAGCAGCCCGTGTTTAAAATCGCCCAGAAGCGCCTTAAAAGAGTATTTCACTATTCCGGCGCTCGGCATCTCTGAAACGGGAGAGACGACCTCTATCCCCTTATCTTTGTATTCTGCGCCGGCGCCCACCAAGGAAAAAGCGAACACGCCGGCCTCCGGAAATCTTTCCCTCAGCCTCGACGCCAGAAGAGAACCTATCGCATCCTCGCCGTAACCGTTCGACGCGACGACAAACCGCGGTCTCATATTTTGCGTAACGGTCTTCCAGAACTTTTCGTCGTCGTCGATGGAGACTCTGATACGCGGTATATAGAGCGGATAAAGCAGAAAAGGGTTGGGCGGCATATTCTGAAGGTCTTTTTCGGTACAGATGAAAGCTGTCGCTCCTAAATCCGAAGCGAGGCGTTCAAGCGAATCTATATCGCTCCAGGTAAATCTGTGATGATCCCGATACGAGCGGCTTTTCACCACATCGAGCCCTATGGACGCGAGCGACCGGTAAAAACTCTGAGGATTGCCGATGGCCGAAAACGATATGAATTTTTCCTGGGGCGCTTTTCCGCCGCATTTGGAGGCGTACTCGAAAAACCCGTCGCCTGAGATTTCGATCCATGACTCCACCACTACCCTCGCGGTGAATACCGCCTCGCTCGGTATCCACTCGGATATTCTTCTTCTGATATCCTCCACCGCGGCTCCGGCCTGTTCGGCTTTTGTCAGTACGACTATATCGGCGCGCATGAGCGCGTTGATGTGTTCGCGCAGTATCCCCGCCGGAAAAAGTTTGCCGTTTCCAAAAGGACATGTGGCGTCTATCAAAACTATGTCCAGATCGCGTCCCATGCGCCTGTGCTGAAAAGCGTCGTCGGCAATCACCACGCCCGCTCCCAGCCCGCGAAGATACCGCACTCCCTCCAACCTGTCCCTTGACACTACGACTCTCGCCTCCGGAAGACGGGTCGCGAGCATCAACGGCTCGTCCCCGGTGATGGATCTGTCTGAGCTTATTCCCCCCTGCCCCACCAAAAGGGGAGATTTAACCCTGCCGCTGTATCCTCGGCTCACAATGCCGACGGACGCCCCGTATTCGATAAATCTGCGGGCCAGCATATCAACCATCGGAGTCTTATTCGTCCCGCCGCTGCATAAATTACCGACGCTCACTACCGGCAGAGGAGGGTCTATGCTGCAGAATATCCCTCTGTCGTAAAAAGCGTTTCTCGCGTTTATGAAGGGATGGATGAGCGCCCCCATGATATCCAGCACGGCCCACACCGAGCGGCTCGATTCCCCTCTCGCGTACCCGAGATAACTGGAGAGTATGTCAGGCAACCTTGCTTCCCGCCTGAATCGAATGGAGGTTATAATAATGTCCCCGCAGACTCAACAGTTCTCCATGGCTCCCTTCCTCGGCTATTCTGCCTTCCGATATGACCAGAATTCTGTCGGATTCCCTTATCGTGGACAATCTGTGAGCTATGACTACGGACGTACGCCCGTTCATGGCGTCGTTCATCGCTCCCTGTATCTGTGACTCCACCATAGAGTCGAGGGAAGACGTCGCTTCGTCCATCAAAAGTATTGCGGGGTTTCTCACAATCGCTCTCGCTATGGCGACGCGCTGACGCTGCCCCCCTGAGAGAGTGACGCCGCGCTCCCCTACTTCCGATTCGTATTTTTTTGGAAGCATCGAAATGAAATCATCTATACCAGCCGTTACGGCAGACGCTCTTATCGCCTCCGGCGCGCAGTTCCGCAGACCGTAAGAAATATTGCTCGCGATAGTACCCTTCATCAGCACAGGATCCTGAGGGACGAAACCTATTTTTCGCCTGTAGTCGTAAATTTCCAGACTTCTGAGATCTATCCCGTCTATCAGAATACGTCCTTCCGTGGGATCGTAAAAACGCAGTATCAGGTCCACAATCGTGGATTTACCCGCTCCGGTTACGCCGACTATGGCGACTCGCTCTCCCGGTCTCACTCGCAGGTTGAGGCCGTTCAGAACCGGAATGCCCCGCTCATACTCGAAGGAAACATTTTCAAACACTATTTCGCCCTTCATTTTCTCGAGGACGACCGGAAATTCAGGCATGGCTATTTCGTCCGGCTCGTCCAATATCTCGAACACGCGTTCGGCCGACGATATACCGCCTTTAAGCGTGGCAATGGTACGGGATATCATCTGTACGGGACGCGCCAGCGTTCCAATCGCCAGGCAAAACGCCATCAGGTCGCCCGTGGTAAATTTTCCCGCCGTTACGTCGTACCCCCCAATCATGAGGACGACCACGAGAGCCGCGTATTGAATCAATTCGAGGATGCCGTCCAGCACGCCTTTCGCCTGAGACCCCTTTATGGTAGCCTTGAAAAAAAACCTGTTCTGTTCTTTGAGACGGTCATACTCCATCTTTTCAGTCGCGAAAGCGCGCACTATGCGAATGGCGGACATCGACTCTATGGCAATCGCCGACAGTTGAGCCAGCTCTTCATTCACCATCTTTCCGATAGCGCGCAAGCGAGCGCCGACTTTGTTCATGGCTATTGCCGCAATCGGAATTATCATCCCGGAGACGACGGTAAGTTTCCAGTTGAGATATAACATTATGCACAATATCCCTATGACACTGCCGCAGCGTATGAACAGATCCATCGCCACCTGCGCCAGAATGCCCTGCAGTGCGGAAACGTCGTGGGTTATGCGCGATATGAATTCGCCCACTCGCCTCCTGTAGAGGACGCGCAGCGACAGTTTTTGAGTCTTGTCGTACAACTGCAGACGGATATCCCCTACGACCTTGTTCCCTATCCATGTCATCAGATACATATTTATGTAGGTCAGGATCACCTTGACCGCGGTAACGATCAACACGCCCACCGCTATAAGATACATCACGGTGAAATTACGCTTGTCCAGTACGTCGTCCACCACAAATTTAACGGAAACCATTGGCACGGCCTCAAGGAGCGACGCTAGCCACATGCAGATAAAAGCCGGAATCAACCTCAGTTTATAGGGCCGGAAGTACTTGAGTACCCTTAAATACGGCCTGAAATCATATATATACGATTTTATCTTTACATCTAAAATATCGGGCAGCAATTTCATCCAAGCACCCCCAGAATTTCATCGGCCCAGAAATCACATACTCCGGGACGGCCCATCATCTTAACGAGTTCGTTCATCTTTTCGGTTCTCTCGCCCCGTTCCGCTTTACTCATATCGAGCCACGCGCGTATCTCACGTAACGCGTTCGCCGCTGTAGCCTTACCCTGAATCAACTCAGGATAGAAATACTCGCCCGCCAGCAGATTGGGGATGGCGAATTTTACGCCCTTCAGCAGCAAACTTCCAACGACGAACGACAGTGGATTTACTTTGTACAATACGATCATGTACCGCCTCAATAACAGCGCTTCCGCGGTAGCGGTTCCGCTGGAGCCCGCAACCGCGTCGGACACGTCCATTATATCCCGGCCAGGTCCCTCGTAATATCGTTGATCGGCTTCCGTGAGATTTTTTAAAAACATTTCCCTCGTGGAGCCGCTCAGACCGGAAGCCACCGAAAAAACGGCTTTCACTCCGCGTTCTTCGAGAGATCGATACACCTCCGATAACACCGGATAGAGATGTTTGATCTCGCTCTTTCTGCTTCCGGGCAGCAAAGCCACTACAGTTTCGCCCTCTCTGGGGGTGCATGGCCCCTTGATATCTCCCGTAACTTTATCGCGTTTACCGACGCGGTTCAAAAATTCCTCGGTCAGGGGGTGCCCTATCCAACGGGTATCGCATCGCGCCCGTTTCAAATATTCGTGTTCAAAAGCGAACAGGGGATAGCACACGTCCACAAATTTTATGAGGCTTTTCACCCGATACTTTCTCCAAGCCCACACGGAGGGAGGAGATATGTAAAATATTTTTCCCCCGTACCCTTTTTCCCTGACGGACTTTATGAGCGGAAGGTGAAAATCCGGGCTGTCCGCGACTACCAGGACATCCGGCCTGGTCGCGAGTATATTTTCACGTATCTCCCGCATAAGGCGAATTATACCGCCCAAAGACCTCGCCGCCTCCGATATTCCGACGACGTGAAGCCCGTCGTTTCTCCACGCGGCTTCGACGCCGGCGTCGCGGCTTTCCGAGCCGCACATTCCGTATATCCTGCCGTCGAAACCTTTGTCCCTGAAAGCGCCGGCAATACGCGCGATGTAATGATCTCCGGAGACCTCTCCTGCGCTCATAAAAATTGATTTCAATAATCTATTCCCACCACTGCCATATCGTATTTCTCCGCGGCCAGGGCAAACTCTCCGGGAGACATGATAAGAGTGCGCCCGGCGTGCACGGCAAGACACGTAAGACCCGCGCCTTTCATAAGGTGAAGCGTTTGCGGCCCCACTACCGGGATATCGAACCTCGTATCCTGCCCCGGCTTTATCATTTTCACGAGAACACCCCTTTTGCATAATCCGCCGGAGCGTAATATCGTAGCGTCCGTGCCCTCCATAGCCTCGACTGCCACCACGGATCTCCTGTTCACGATCACGCTCTGTCCGAAAGAGAGAGGAACCACCGCGCGCGCGATGTACGCCCCGTAAGATATATCGTCCAGCTCATTCTCGCGCGGGTTCCTTCCGGCTATAAAACCGGAGGAAGCCAGCAGGTCGCTCAAAATATCCATGTACCCGATAACCTCGAAACCCGATGCCTCGAAAGCCGCCACTATACCTCCAAGGATGGAGTGATCGTCGCGGTTTTCCAAACTGTTCACAAGTTTTCTCGCCTGGCTGTCCATCATCTCCGGACGATATATCAGCGTTTTGGGAACAAACCCCGCGAACAGGATCTGTTTTATTCCGCGCGACGACATGTCCGCAATCGTCCCCGCAAGTTCGGCCTTGAACACCGGTATTATCTCTCCGGCGTGTTCCAGCAGCGCGTCGCAATCTTCCCTCATCGCGTACACTACGGGTTTTTCTCCCCTCGCGGACAGCCTGGAGACTATCTCCTCCGGCAGCGTTCCCTCCCCGGCTATCACGGCAACGGACATACTATCATCTCCCAATCGATATTTTAGAGTCCGCCCGAACAAACGTCACCCGAGCCTGTTGGCGCGTCTTATCAAAATCGTCCCGACGATCAGAAAAACGGCGTTCGGCATCCACGCCGCCAGCAAGCCGGGCATGAAGTCAGCCTCCCCAAGTGATTTGCAAAACGACATGATCACATAGTAGCAAAAGACTATGACAACGGATAGCCCAAAACCCATGCTCGAACTGGAACGCTGAGGACGGCTGCCCACCGACGCGCCCACCAGCACCAGGACTACGCTCGCCCATGGCACTGCCACCCGAAGATGAAACATCATCCGCAGCGCTCCGGCATTGTTTCCCTGCTTATCAGCGTTCCGCATCATCATATAGAGTTCCCTTAGGTTCATTTCTTCCGGATCCGCTGCGTCGGCATCTATCTCCTCGGGCTGCATGTCGAGGTTGAGCTTTTGCCGGTCGAATCTGAACAGCATATCGACCTTGCCGTCGTCGCGCACCTCGAATACCTGTCCGTCGAGGAGCCACCACAAACCGTCCGTCCACTCGCCTTTCGGCGCGGAAATGACCCTGCTGACATGGCCGTTCTCAAACTCCTGCACAAGTATATCTGACATTTTTCCGGTTCTGGGAAGTATTTCCTTGATGTACAGGATGCGGTTGAGCGTGCCGCTCGATATATCCCTTATGAAGACGTTATCCTTGAAAACGGGCGGCGTCTGCCTGTAAATTTCGTATCTCATCAGGTTCGCCGCGGCTCGCTGGCTCAACGGCACAATCGTCTCGTTTATCGCGAATGTGACGAGCGATATCAAAACGCCGGCCCAAACGAGCGGACGGACGATGCGGCCGAAGGAAATTCCGGCGGATTTCAAAGCTACCAGTTCCGAATTGGCGGACATGTTTCCAAAACCCAGAAGCGCCGCCAGAAGGCAGCTCATCGGTATTGTCATTGCTACGACACCCGGCAGAGAGTATACGAAAAGCCTCAATACCAGAGGCATCGACACTCCTCGCTGAATTACCAGATCCGCCAGGCGAAACAGAAGATTTCCGGCGACAAGAATGACCGTGAACGACATTATGCCAAACAGAAATGGAGATGCCATCTGTCCGAGTATGAAACGGTCAAGTATAAATTTGTCGCCTACAGATAAATTCTTGTCCGTCATTTTACGCCGCCCGGCATATTGTATCGGATGATATGCTCAGCGGCTTCCCTCACCGCCCCCGCGCCTCCCGATGCGGCGGTGACGATGTCGGCGGCCGCTTTGACCTCATCCGCCGCATCACCAACTGCCACGCCGAGCCCCGACCATTCCATGCACGGGATATCCTGTATGTCGTCGCCTATAAAAGCGACCTCGGACGGCCTCGCGCCAATTTCATCCGCAATCGACGCGAGACCGGCCAGTTTATCGGCGGTTCCGTTAAACACCCGCGTGACGCCAAGCTCTTCCGCCCGCCTGTCGGTGGCCTTGGAATACCTGCCGCTGATAAACGCGACCTCTATGCCCAGATGAAGCATTTTGGCTATGCCGTAACCGTCGCGCACATGAAATTTCTTGAATTCCCCGCCGGATCCGTCCATATATATGCCGCCGTCAGTCAGAGTGCCGTCCACGTCCATCGCTGCGAGGCGGATCATTTTTTTCGGCCTCTGTGTTCATTCGACCCCGGATGCCAGTGATATATTCCGCGCTTTGTTTCGTTGGTGAAAGAGACTATCGCCTCGGCAAATTTGTCGCCTTCGAACCGTTTTTTGATGAAAGAAATCGCGTCCTTCAGATCGGCGTCCTCGAACAGTAATTTATAAATTCTCTTGATTCTCGTGCGTTCCTCTTGAGTGAAACCTCTCCGCCTGAGACCGATGGCATTCAATCCGAACATCGACGCCGGATTGCCGTCAACAAGAGAATAGGGCGGAACATCCATCGCTATTTTCGACATACCGCCGACCATCGCGTAAGAACCCACTCTGACGAACTGGTGGAAACCAACGTGTCCTCCAACCACGACATAGTCGCCCATCTGGACGTGTCCCGACACCCCAACTTTATTTGTAAGCGTACAATATTTCCCCACCCGCACGTTATGCCCCAGATGACATCCTTCCATCAGAATCGTGCCGGCGCCCACGCGCGTTTCCCGTCCCTCTCCGGTAGCGCGGTGAATGGTGACATTCTCGCGCAATGTGACATCGTCGTCTATGCGGACATACGACGTTTCACCGCTGAAATCATGATCCTGAGGAGGCTGCCCAAGAATGGTATTTTCATAAATGTGACAGTTGCGGCCCACCGACACGAAAGACGTCAGGTGAACGAACGCTTCGATAGTAGTGCCGTCGCCTATTTCAGCCCCGCTATCCACGGCCGAATACGGCCCTATCGTGACACTGTCGCCTATGACGGCCCGCGGGGAGACGACAGCCGTCGGGTGTATGATCGTCCCAGGCATTACGCTAACCTGCCTGCCCTTCAGTCGTGAGAGCGGTCGTACTTACGAATCCGAGGATCGCCGTGGCAACGATCTCGCCTTCGACCGTTCCCACAAACTTCATTTTTCCTATCTTTCCCCTGAAACGCAGCAGAGTAGCCTCCGTTCTCAACTGATCGCCCGGAACCACAGGACGCCTGAATTTAGCTTCATAGATGGTGGTGAGAAATACCGTCCTTCTGTCGCCGGGACTGATATTCTGCTTATCCTGCTCCACTGCCATCATAACGCAACCCACCTGCCCCATTGCTTCCAGTATGAGCACTCCGGGCATTACAGGCTCGCCTGGAAAATGCCCCTGAAAAAAAGGCTCGTTCACCGACACGTTTTTTATTCCAATGACCTTTTTTTCTTGGCCTTCAATGTCGATTTCGAGAATCCTGTCCACCAGCAAAAATGGATACCGATGCGGCAAAAAATCCTTTATTTTGTTGATATCGTAATATCCTTTGACTCTGCTTTCGCTGTTCACTGATATTTACCTCCCCGTATGCTGTTCCGCATGCGATCCACCAGCCTCGAATGCAGCCAATGGCCTCCGCGTATACAAATATAATGGGCCTTCGGTACAAAACCCAAGAGCGCTATATCCCCCAAAATATCGGTTATCTTATGCGCCGCGCACTCCCGTTCGACCCTGTATCCGGCGCCCGGTTTGCCGTCACTGCCCACGATAAGCACGTTATCGATACTTCCGCCGAGCCCCAGTCCGGTTTTTTGAATATGCTCGATTTCGGAGCGCGCACAAAACGTCCTGGCAGGCGCTATTTCGGCGGCAAAGGTATCCGGAGTGACTGTCACGTCTTTCATCTCCGTGCCTATGTCAGTTTCCGGATAATCGATCACGTAAGTCACTCTCAGCGCCTCGGACGGCAGAGCCGCGACCGACGCGTAACCGGCTCTCACGCATATCGGAGTTGTGATCGCGTGCGGAAGATATGGGGAATCGAATTCGCGAAACCCGACGGAAGCGAATTTCTCCACGAACGGCAGAGAGCTGCCGTCCAATATCGGAATTTCTTCCCCTTCGGGCGTGATATCCGCGTCGTCGATACCAGTTCCCGCTATGGCCGACAGGAGGTGTTCCGCCGTGCTCACCCGCTCTCCTCCGGGAAAGATGAGGACAGTCCTGCGTTTCGTATCTTCGATTCTCGCCTCCGATACACCGTATCGCTCCGTCCCGAATGAAAATGTGAGCCCGCGCCCCTCGGCATTGGGAGCGACTTTGACGGAAGAGCGTTTTCCCGAATGTATCCCTCTGCCTTGGAAAACCAATTCCTCCCGCAAAGTTCTTCTTTTTCGGAGCATCGTCACAATTCCCCCATAAGCCGTTTTTCCAGCTTTTTGAGCCGTTCGCCGTATTCGCGCACTCTTCGCAGGGACGCCTCGAAACGCTTTTCCTCGATATGTTCGCGCGCCGGAAAACCGGAGACGATGAGCCCGTCCTCCACATCTTTCGTTACGCCGGATCGGCCGGCTATGGTAACTCCCGCTCCGATATTCACATGATCGGCTATGCCGGACATCCCCGCGACAAGAAGGTTTTTACCCGTTTTCACGCTGCCTCCTAGAGCGATGAAACCGACCATCATGGAATCCGGACCAATCTCACAGTTGTGAGCGATGTGCACGCACGCGCCAAGTTTCGTTCCCCGTCCTATCTTTGTCGCTCCAAACGTGGCGCGGTCTATTGTGCAGTTTGGGCCGATTTCCACGTCGTCTTCTATAACGACTTTGCCAATCTGGGGAATTTTTTCCCATTTTCCGGCTTCTCCCCGCACAAATCCGAAACCGTCACATCCGATCGATACTCCCGAATGCACGACGACCCTGCGTCCTATCTCGACAAAATCCTGAACGGCTGCCGAAGCTTCTATAACGGTGTCGTCGCCTATGAAGACGTTTTTCCCTATGAACACATTCGCCTGTAACGCGACCCTATCTCCCAGCACAGCGCCTTCCGATACGACGCAACAGGGACCGATCGAGCACTTTTCCCCGAGTGAACTATCTCGGTGCACTACGGCGGACGAATGCAATCCTGGAGTATGCGCGGACCTCTTGTCGAAAAGAGGAAGGATCGCGGCGAGAGAAGCCCTTGGAGAGGCCAGTTCTATGCCGTCGCGCCCGTAAAGAGTTCCTTTGCCGGAGAGGACCGCTATATTCCGCGGCACTTGTTCCAAAACGGCCTTGTCCCATATCACGCAGAGCATATCCTCTCTCGCGTCATCGGGAGAGGAGACTCCGCGGATTATTCTGCGTCCGTCCCCGACTACATGACCACCGGTCAGGCCCGCTATCCGATCAAGCGTCACTTCCGTCATCCCGCGCTCTCCCGGCACGTCAGAGATTGAAAAGGGTACGCACGTTCCATTCGTCATCATACCTCGAATCATAATGCAGCTCTATTGAAATATGCTCGTTTATATGGTATCCGAGCGCCGCGTTCACGTCCTCGTACTCGCTGAAACGCAGCCATACATAAGGGCGCCTGGCCCATGATTCGATGTCGAGCCGCCCCCACCATATGTCGTTTATATCGCTCCATTCCGCTCCCAGCCATATATTGCGCCACAACGGCCACCTGACGCCGAGTCTCGCCTCAAGTTCCCAGTCGTCGAGCTGAAGAAGAAGCTCGCCGTACATTTCCATATCCCAGCGAGGCAATAGTTGTATCCTCCTGCCGAAATGAACTCCCATCTCCGGATAACGCTCCTCAGCTCCGACATAGACCGCCATCCACAGTTTGCCGGAATAACGCCTGCTCTCCAGCTCGACATCCACGTTAGAGACCACTCCCGTATTTGCCGATACGGCTGATTCCGCCTTGGAGACCTCAACTAAATACTCTTCGGAGAGAATTTCCCTGCCGAGGGCCTCAAAATCGCTTTTATGTCTGTCGAGCCATGCAACCGGAATTCCTATAACCGGCGCGAACCCCTTGATCAAATCATCTTTCAGGTTGGAGTGGAGAATCGCCGGAATGGACGAGGAGTTTATCTTCGTAGTGACAGACAAGGCGAGAGGCTGTTCGGGAACGAACGAGACATCGAGAATCATCCCTCCCTCAATGGTATACCGCGCCAAAAGAGCGACTCTCCACCCGGGAAGCCGTTCAACGCTCAGTTTCTCTATCACGCTTCTGAGACTCATGTCCCCCCACGAAAGAGCCTCTACAGGCACGCCTTGTATCAAAGACAATATCTCGTCGGACATTCCGTTTACATCGGACGAAAACCAACCGTCTACCGGAGGGCTCAGATTCGGAGGCGTAATGACGGTTTTCCATTCGGGAGGAGGCGACGACGGGCTCAATACAATCTTCACTTCGTCTTTGCCATGAAACGTTATTTTCTCCGCGGTATACCCCAAAAGAAGCCTGTCAGCCACGGTCGTCAGCAACTCTTGTTTTATATTGGCCGGTTCGGAAGGAGATATATGACCGTAGACCGCTTCCATGCTCCGTTCAGCGCTCTCCGTAAGCCATTCGCTTAAACCCTCGACAAGTACGGACGCATCAGCCTGCGCCCTTCCGAAAAAAAACATAATAAAGACTAATAAGAGAGTTGCGGCAAAGCGAATCGCCGCAACTCCAAAGGTTTTAACGAATATGCCGGGACAGTTAAAACATCTCCCCAAACCCGAAATGAACTCTCGACTCATCATCGCCCTGAGCAAAATCCAGCCTCAGATTTCCGAGAGGGGTACGGACACGAAACCCGACCCCATACGCGTCCATCAGCTCACCGAGGTTGAAGTTCTCGTCCAGTCTAGTATCCCATGCCATCCCCATGTCGTAGAAGAAGACCAAAGACGCGCTCTTGTGAACCGGCAGGCGTAATTCGGTATTCATCAGAAACATCTGATCGCCGCGGAAACGTTTGTCCTCGTAACCTCTGAGCGTGTTGTCGCCCCCCAGAGTATACTCGACGGCCCACGGCAGATAATCGTTGGAATCTCCGGCCATCAGGCGAGCCGCTATGATGGGGGGGATATCGTTCACCGTGAAATTCCTCTCGAACAGCCTCGTGAGAAAATTCAGCGGGGAGTAATATTTAGCCTCGAGCCAGTATTTCCAGTACGGCCAATCTCCGCCGAGAGCTTCTAACCCTTTTTCGACAGTTATCGATTCGATGTCGCCCTTGGGATAATCGACATATTCGTCGATATTATCTCGCGTGAGCCTGCCGGATAACGTAACGTTCTTTCCGCTCTCCATCTCTTCCAACTGCCGCCTGGTCGGTGAACCGTCATGAGGCGATATCTTGATATCCTGCCATTCCGCAGTCAAGAACCAACTCAGTTTCGAACGCTCAGAGAACTTGCGGCCAATTCCGGCGTAAGCTCCTATTCTCTCCTCGTCGTATTCGAATCTGTAATTATCGTTCTCGTAGTAATTCAGATCTTCCCATGCTCTCTTGTACGCTCCCAACCTCCACGAGAATGTTTTGGCATCCATGTAGGGTTGATCCAGAGTGACCCAATATTGTTCCCTGTCTCCTATATCGAAACCTATACCGAGACGCTCCCCTCTTCCGCGCCAGTTGCTGTCTCCATAAGACAGCCCTCCGCTGAAACCGCTCTGCGATCCGTAACCGACCGATATTCCGACACGTCCTGTCTTAGCCTCGGCCACCGTGAGAATGAGGTCGATTATATCCTGCGTTTCTCCGGGTTCAAACCCGACGCTTACATCGTCAAAATAACCGAGTCCCTGCAATTTGCTCAGAGAATAACGCAGCCTTATCGCATTGAAAAGGTCGCCTTCCTTAAATCTCAGTTGTCTTTTTATTACGTAAGTTTTCGTACGCTTATTTCCCTGGATCACTATATTGCCGAGTTTCGGTTCAGTTATATAAACGTTGACTTCGCTGCCTTCCACTTTTACGTCGCTGACGCGGGCCATGACATATCCGTCCTGCTGATACTTTTCCTTTATACGCTGGAGATCGTTACGAAAAAAGACCCTGTTGAATATCATTCCCGGTTTGGTAAAACATATATCCCTGAGCTTTTCCTCCGAATATATGGTGTTCCCGAAAAAGCGTATATCTTCTATCGTTGAGTTCTCCGTCACCATGAATATCACGTTCACCCCGTCTATCTCGTCCACAATGCGATAATCGACGTTGGAGTAAAAACCCTGTTCATATATCGAGTCGGCGTCCTTGGCCAGTCTGTTTTGATCGAGCGGCGTTCCTACTTTCGATGATATCACGGACAGTATGTGTTCGGAGACGACCTCGGAATTTCCCTCAACGGATACCGAAAGGATGTTTGGAGACGCTATCCTGAACTGTTCTCTTCTCGACCCGCTCTCCGGACGGGAACCGCCCAGAGGATCGGATTCCGGAGCGCGGGCTCCGGACAAATCCATCTCGACGGTACCCCGGCTTTCCTCGGGATTACCTATCACTATCTCCGCCGCCGGAGCCGCCGACGATCCAATTATAACGAACACCACCGCGCATACGACGGCAACGGCTGTTATGTAAACGCGAGCGGCATACCTGCCAGACATTTCGTGAAATATTGAACGCAAAACAGACCAACCCCTTACCTGAAACGTGAATGCATGAATGACAATCTCATCGGATAATTCTTATCGCGGGATCAGGAACCCTTAAAGCCCTCTGTCCGGCCTGAATGAGAGAAATGACTTCTTCCGCCGACGGATGCCTCGGTTCCGGATTTTCGGTTTTATCTTCCTCCGCGGGCTGAGGCGCGCTTATAGCCGTCTCCGAAGCCATCGCGGCCCCCCTCGGTCCAACTGTTACCGGAGGCTTTTCCGGTATTTCCACCGTGAGCGCAACCCTGCCGTTGTTCGAGCTGCTGAGGCTCTCCCTGAGAGCATTGATGATATCGCTCTCCGCGCTTGTCAGCAACGCGATGGATGCGGGCGGAGCCGCCGAAATTTCGGTATTCGCCTCAGGATCCACCGACAGCGGCATTACCGCGGTCATCACAATGACGAGCGCCAGAGACGCCACTTTAAACGCCTGAAATACCGTGCCGCCGAAGCCGCGCGCCCTTATACCGAGGTGTTCCTCCGCAATCACGCGCCACAATTTTTCACGAAGCCCCTTAGTTTCGGCTTCCAGACAATCGGCCTCTATTAAAGCATCGTTCCACGAACCGCACTTGCAAGCCGCGGCGCAACGCTTGAACCACCGCTCCACTCTTTTAAGATGACATTCCATCAATTTTCCTCTGGAGTCATACACATTCACGCACCCCCGTCACGGCAAAAAAACAATTATTCACCTTTAAAGTTATCACTCTTTATCGGCCGGAAGTGGCGTTCTCTTTCAAAAAAAGATTTCTCAGTTTCTCTATTGCCCTCCGCTGCAACCTGTAGATATGGCTCACGCCCACTCCGTAATCGCATGCGACTTCGGATATGTCGCGCCCTTCCATCATCAGCGATCGCAGTATATCCTTCTCTCTCATGGGCAGCTTGTCGAGCCCATCGCCAAGCGATACCCTCCATTCTATTATGTCGAGGTCGGCGTCGAAGGAATCGGAGCGATCAAAATACGCGTCCTCGACGGCCATAGGAGCGCGCGCCTCGCTCCGCTCCAGAAAATTAGCCATACGACCTTTTACCTTGTAATAAGCATACGTTATAAACCTGTTGCTCCGGGCGGGGTCGAAATTATCGACGGCCGCTATGAGTCCTACCATACCTTCCTGTATGAGATCGGGATATGAGCTGTATGAAACGTGAAATTTTTTCGCGAGCCAGTATACCATAGGCCGATATGTAAGGATGAGTCTTTCCCGGCTTATTTCGTCGCCGCGCCCGGTTTTTTCCCACAGTTCCTTTTCTTCCGCCGGATCGAGGAACTTTCTGCCCGATTCTTCCTTCAATACGCCTTCCTCCTGGCACTGAACCGATTACTCTTAAATGATTTTATCATAATAATTCAATAATAGAACAGCGCGTAAAAATTATTTTCGCGGCGTCATCTTGAAAACGACATGCGCGATATCTCATCTTCTTCGAGCCTGATATGATTGGTGTCATTCAAAAGCAGCATGGACGGGCGAGTTCCCCAGATGTCGAGCACGCTTATCGAGCAGTTATCGAACCGCATCCTCCACATCAGGCTGAAGTCCTCTATGTTCATCAACGAGGCAAGGAAGGCGCGCATCACGCCGCCATGGGCGACGACGAACGTAACGCTTCCCGGACGTCCGGCGGATATCACAAGACGAGCCGCTTTTTTCGATCGCTCCCTCACCTCGGCGAACGGCTCGCCTCCCTCGGGAGTGGCGGAAAACGGCGCGGCCCGCCATGCCGACAGCGTATCGGGATAGCGCTTTTCTACCTCGGACGCGGGCAGGCCCTCCCACTTTCCGAAAGAAACCTCCCGAAGGTCGCCGCACAATTCCACGCCGATGTCGCCGCGGTTGTGTTCCATTATTATCTCAGCCGTGCGCCGCGCTCTCGATAGCGGGCTAGAATACACGTTCGCCGGAACGGTCCCCGCAAGCCTTATCCCGGCAAGACGGGCCTGTTCGCGCCCCGTTTCGTTTAACTCTATATCGGAAATACCCTGATACCTGAAGTCTCTGTTCCAGTCCGTTTCTCCGTGGCGGATCAGAAAAATTCTGTGCGGGGCGTACGCATCCTCTGACATTTCTCAAAAATTCTCCCAAATAAAAATATTTTTGCTCCGATATCGTTAGTTTTAGTAAAATGATGGTATCATTAAAGGGAATACAAGGCAATAACGTTTCGCGCGGTTTGATTTTTTATGATAAGACGGATTTCAGCTATGTGTTAATGAGGTCGATAATGTATTAAATTACTGAATTGTTTTTCGCGCCCGGAGGAGGTTTATTCAATATGTCAGACTCGTTGTTCCAGGTTTCAGGCGTTAGCAGCGGTATAGCGTGGGACGAAATCATCAGCAAGATCGTCGAGACCGGCAAAAAACCCGCGACGCAATGGCAGAATCAGATAGACACGCTCGAAGTGAAAAAGACGCTCTACCAGGAATTGCAGAGCGAGTTCAACAAACTGCGCAACACGCTCACAAAACTGCGCCTCGCCTCGGCCTACAATACCAAAAAAGCGGAATACACGAGCTATTCGTCAAATAACGCCGCCCCGGAAAACATCGTCTCCGCTACTATAAACAACAACGCGGAGCTGACATGGTGGGATATCGACGTTAAGGAACTCGCGCTCGCCCAGAGACACATGTCGTCCAGAGTCGAAAACCTCGGCGAGGCCCTGGGAATCAGCGGCAGTTTCCGCATCAGGATCGGCAAACAGTACGCCACTATTGACGTTAAAAGCACCGATACGCTCAGGGATATAAACTACAGTATATCAAAAGCCGTGGACCA
>JAISYN010000289.1 GCA_031269915.1 Synergistaceae bacterium | reverse complement strand
GAGGTTGAACGGGCGTTACGCGTCCCCGCGCTGCTGGCGTTCGTCGTGGGAGCGCGTCAGGAGCGCTGTAGAGAACGACGCGGAGCTGGACGCGGACAGGCCGAGTTTTTTCGAGCATCTCACCGCGCTTTGTATTCTCCTGATGAAAGACGCCGAGGTGGATATGGCCGTGATGGAGGCTGGAATGGGCGGCAGGTTCGACGCCACATCGGTCTGTGACGCCAGGGCGGCGGTGATAAACCCTATAGGCATGGATCACACGCAGTATCTCGGCTCGACGCCCGAGGCGATAGCGCGCGAAAAATTCGCCGCGGTGCATAGCGGGGAATACGCGTTCTACGCCGGGGACGACGAATCTCTCATACCCGCTTTCATAGAGGAGTGCAAGGCCGCCGGGGCGATTCCCCATCTGCTCGACGGCATGGCCCGGCCGAAAGACGTAACGTGCACGCTCGATCGCACCGTTTTCTCGTACGAAACCTGTGAGGGCTCCGCGGATGCCGCGGAAATAAACGGGCTCGAAACGCCTCTTTTGGGGAAACACCAGGCTTTCAACGCGACGAGGGCGATCACGGTTCTTCTGTCGCTGAAGGATAAATTGCCAGGCATGTATTTTATCGGCCCCGACGTGATAAGAAGGGGATTGAAACGGACCGACTGGCCCGGGAGGCTGGAGCTGTTTCGCAGAGAGGGCGCGCCCTCCGTGATTCTGGACGGCGCGCACAACGAGCACGCGGCGAACGCTTTGGTATCCTCGATATCCGCGCTGGGAAAAACCGGCGCCGTCGTGTTGGCCATGATGGCCGATAAGGATATCCCAAGGATATTGAGTGTCTTCAAGGCCCTCGAATGTCCCGTATACTGCACCGAGCTTCCCATGGAGCGCTCCGAGACGGCCCGGAATCTGTCCGAAATCGCGCTCGGGGTTGGAATGAAAGTCGGCGGATATTTCCCCGAGCCGTCCGAAGCTCTCGAAGCCGCGTCCGAAGCGGCCGTTCCGCCGGAACTGGTGCTCTGCTGCGGGAGCCTCTTCCTCGTGGGAAACCTGCGAAGGAAGCTCAAATATGAGGGAACTTTGTGAAAAATAAAAAAATCGCTCCAAGCGAGCCACAAAAATTGAACGTCATGTGACAATAAATAATAGAACCGAGTTGAAAACGCGCCTGAAGGGGAGTGCGGCTGTTTTATGGAAGATATTAAAGTGGGAGTTGTCGGCGTTGGGCATCTTGGCGTACATCATGCCCGGGTTTATACGGAAATTCTGGGCGCGAGGCTTGTCGGAGTGGTTGATGTTGATGACGAGCGCGCGCAGGGAATAGCTGAAAACCTTGGAGTCCCGGCATATGCCGATTTGGATAAATTCCTCGATGAAACCCGTCCGGATGCGGTGAGCATAGTCGTTCCCACCGTAGACCATTTCGAAGTCGCGAGGAAGGTTATGGAACGGAATGTGAACCTTCTCATAGAAAAACCAGTCACCGCCCGTACAGAAGAGGCGGAGGAACTCTTGAGAATAGCAAGCGACAGAAACCTCGTGCTTCAGGTGGGGCATATAGAGAGATTCAACTCCGCGGTACAGCAGATCAGAGAGATGGTTCATCATCCTATCTTCATACAGTCGCGCCGCGTGGGGCCGTTTTCTCCCCGCATAGGCGACGTGGGGGTCGTCCTGGATCTCATGATTCACGACGTCGATATAATCCTCTCTCTCGTGCATTCCGAGATAGCCGACCTTTCGGCGATGGGCAGATGCGTCCGCACCGATCATGAGGATATGGCGTCCGCGCAGATTCGCTTTGAGGATGGAACGATAGCGCATATTCTGGTAAGCCGCGTGACGGAAAAAAGAATGCGCACGCTCGAAATAACCGAACCGGAACGTCACTTGCTCGTGAACTATGAAACGCAGGACGTGACCCTGCATCATTGCGTCCAGCAGAAAGGCCGAGGGCTGGTCGAAGTGGTTGAGCATCCGGTATTCCCGAAACGCGAGCCGCTCAAGCTGGAATTGCAGGATTTCGTGAGATGCGTGCGCGAAGGGAGCGAACCTCTGGTAGGCCTGCGCGATGGCAAACGCGCGCTGGAGGTCTGCGTCGCGATGCTGCGCCAGATTCACGGAGAAAAGGCGGCCCGGCAGGAGCGGGAGCGCGCTATATAGATTTGTCCAGCCATCGGAGTTTTTGTTTTAGGCTACAGGGGTATTCCGCTCAGCTTCTCAATTCGTGCCTTTATGCACCCAATGCCAAGTCCGGCGTTTAAGAAAAATCCTCGCCATTCTCAATGATATGGCTGCCATACACAGCGGACGCCGATATGTTAGCGTCAACATCCCAAATGGCGCGGTATATGCTTTGTCAAATAAGCCGGCTTTTACATTTATAGCGCCGGGCGTTTTGAAATATCGCCTCTCTCGCCGGCGCGCGTAAAAAACTTCAGGCGTTCCGCCGTGTATGTTCCGTATATTCGCGGCGCGGAGCCGAATATGGTTAAATAATCGTTTTTTTAGGACGCCCGCCTTTCGATGTGCTTGACTTAGCGAAACGCAGCGCCCATAATACCCCAGTTAGACGGCATAAATATTTGTCCATCGGCAAGACTGCGTGAATAGAGAGTTCTGACGCGCATTTTTGTCTTGTTTGCTTTTGCGAAAGGGGGAGATGTTCGCCCGAAAAATCTCAAAAAATCTTTTTTCTCCCGCGTTTTGTTTGAGGCTGCGAAATAAATTTGACATGACGGAGCGGAACCGGCTCGCGTCCAAATCCGTTACATTATGATCTTCGCATGAAAGGATGAAAATGATGAGTTTTACTATTGACAGACACAACCACAGAGGCTACGTTTTTCCAGCCAGCCAGCCAGCCAGCCAGCCAGCCAGCCAGCCAG
>JAISYN010000073.1 GCA_031269915.1 Synergistaceae bacterium | reverse complement strand
TCTTTTTTGCGTTCCTCATGACGCTGTCTATGTGAGAGGTCATTAATTCCGCCGCCAAGGTGGGGTTCCGATCCTTCATGGCGTCGAGTATTTTTTCATGATCCACATTTGCCGGAGTGCCGAACATAGTGAACATGCCCACGAAAACCCGCTGCCAGGATGTCGACCTGCCTATAAAATTATAAACAGTTTCCAGAAACGGAACGTGGGATATTCTGAAAATACTCCTGTGAAAACTGCTGGATACTTCCGCATAGTCCTCTCCGGTTCTCATCATTTCGTACTGCATCGCTACTATGTTTCCTATCTCGTTTAATTCATCGTCAGTCGCGTTCAAAGCGGCCTGTATGACCGCTTCTCTTTCCAATGCCTTTCGCGCTGTCAGTACGCCTGCCAGATTGTCAAAACCCGTTTCCCCGGAGAACTCGGACATAAATGTTTTGAAAACAGATGCGAGGCGATTTTCTTTCTGCAGTTTCCCAAGGATGTCTTTGCCCGGCTCTGTTATACGGTGTCCCTGATTGCCTATCCGTTCCAGGAGCCCTTTCGATCTCCAGGCCCGCAAAGCCCTGCCGATTGTCGCTTCGCTGATATGGATGCCCTCCTGTTTGGCCTTTTCGAGCAGAAAACCGGCGCCGACCGGAGAACCGGAGTCTGTCAGACATGACAGAATAAAGCAATCCACCTCGTTTTTCGCGCATGCCATATACATACCTCCGCACTCACATCCATATCACTGTATCGACATTATCAAATCGCTGAAATTATGGACGTTCATCCTCAGTTACCACGACGGTCGGCAAGCTGAAATGGATTTGAACAGACACGATCAGAACGTCTCATTCTGTCAAAAGGATGAGACCGTCATGGCAGAGAAAAGTGTATCACGATTGAGATGAGATTATGGAGGAATTACATAAAGAAATTGATTATATATGGGCTGGCGCTGCTGTACATATTGCGCTCCTCATACGCGCGGCGGCGGCAATCCGGTCCTGCGGGCGTACATGCGCCGCCGCTTTCGCCGAATGCTTAATAGTTTCCATTTTATAGAGTTCCCGATGGGCCCCGGCCTTTAACCATAGAGAGAGCAGGCGACGTGATGCCCTTTTTCCACTTCTTTCAGCGATATGCCGCTCTCCAGACACTTTTCCGACACGCTTCGGCACCGCGGCGCGAACCGGCATCCCGGAGGCGGGTCGATAGGGCTTCTCACCTCTCCGCTCAATATGTCCCGCTTCTTTCCGCGAAAACGCAGATCCGGCACCGGAATGGCCGCGAGCAGCGCTTTTGTGTAGGGGTGAAGCGGATTGCGAAAGAGTTCCCCGCTCCTGACGCGCTCGACGCACTGTCCGAGGTACATCACGACTATTTCGTCGCTTATGTGCTTTACCACGGACAGGTCGTGGGTGATGAACATATATGTCAAACCCATGCTGTCCTGGAGATCCATCATCAAATTCAGGATTTGAGCCTGTATGGAGACGTCCAGCGCGGAGACGGGCTCGTCGCAGACTATAAAACTCGGCTCCACCGCAAGCGCCCTCGCGACCCCGATCCGCTGTCTCCTTCCTCCGTCCAGCTCGTGAGGATAGGAGTTGATGAAACGCCGCGCCATTCCGACGGTATCCATCAGTTCCTCCACCCGTTCGTTTATTTTGCGCGGATCTTTGATCAAGCTGTTAGACACTATCGGTTCCGCTATTATCTGGCTTACCGACATGCGGGGGTTCAGCGACGAGTAGGGGTCCTGGAAAATGATCTGCATCTTCGTGCGCATTTTTTTCATCTTTCCCGCGTCGTATCGGCATATATTGTCGCCGGCAAAGAAAATATCTCCGGATGTCGGCTCTATCAGCCTGAGCATCAGCCTTCCGAGCGTGGATTTGCCGCACCCGCTCTCGCCGACGACGCCAAGGGTCGTGCCTTCTTCTATCTCGACGTCTACGCCGTCCACAGCGTGCAGCAGTCCGCGCGGCGTTTTGAAAAATTTTCTCAGGTTCTTTGCCGCCGCAAGAGTCGCCATATTCACATCTCCTCCTTCGCGCACATGACGCACCTGACGGTGTGATCGCCGCCGCAGAGGGCGTTCGGCGGCGGAACATCGCAATGCTCAGTGCGGTGCGAACATCGCGGGCTGAATTTGCAGCCCGCCGGGAGGTCGGTGGGGTCAGGCATCAGCCCTCCTATGGGCTTGAGGCGCGGCAGTTCGTCGTCAAGGCGAGGAATGGAGCCGAACAACCCGGCGGTGTACGGATGGTGAGGCGCAGACGGATCGAAAATATCCTCCACGCTGCCGTGCTCTATTATTTCACCCGCGTACATTACGGCGACGTCGTCGCAGGTTTCGGCCACGACTCCCAGGTCATGGGTTATGAGAAGCATCGACGTGCTGAACTCGCGTTTCAGTTTTTCCATCATTTCGAGCACCTGTGCCTGTATAGTCACGTCCAGCGCTGTAGTCGGCTCGTCGGCTATGACGAGTTCGGGCTCGCAGACGAGGGCCATCGCTATGACGACGCGCTGTTTCATGCCGCCGGAAAACTGATGAGGGTATTCGCCGCCGCGGTCGGCGGGAATGCCGACCATTTCGAGTATTTCGTCCACTCGTTTTTGTATGGCGGCGCTGTTTCGAGCCTCCCGGTTTTTCCCGGAGTGGAGCTCCAGCGCCTCGGCGATTTGTTCGCCGACGCGCAGCACCGGGTTCAGGCTGCTCATGGGGTCCTGGAATATCATGGAAATTTTTTCGCCTCGTATGGCCTGCATCTCACCGATGCGGAGCTTCAGCAGGTCGGCCCCGTCGTATATAATATTGCCCCTTCTTATGTTCCCCGTGCGTTCGGGAAGGATCCTCAGCACGCATTTGGCCGCGGTGGTTTTGCCGGCGCCCGTTTCTCCCAGCAAACCCAGGGTTTTCCCCCTTACAACCTGCAGGGATACGCCGTTTACGGCCCGGACTATGCCGTCCTCGGTGTCATACGTAACCTCGAGATCCTTTATATCGAGCAGAATGTCTTTCATCGCCCGCACCCCGTCACTGCTTGAGTTTCGGATCCAGCGCGTCGCGCAGGCCGTCTCCCAGAAAATTGCACGCAAGCACGGCGAGCATTATCGTAAGCCCCGGGAATATCACGAGGTATGGGTAATCTCTCATGTACTCCTGCCCCTCGGTGAGAATAGCGCCCCATTCGGGCTCCGGGGGCTGCACCCCCAGCCCGATGAAACTCAGCGATGCGGCGGTCAGGATTACGCCTCCCACAGCAAGCGTCGCCTGCACGATGATCGGCCCCATAGCGTTGGGTATCACGTGCCGGGCGATTATGCTGAAAGTACCGGTGCCGCTGGCTCTCGCGGCCTCTATGAACTCCGATTCCTTTATGGTCAGCACGGACGAGCGGACTATCAGAGCGAACTGAGGAATAAGCGATATCATTATCGCGAGCAGAAGGTT
>JAISYN010000062.1 GCA_031269915.1 Synergistaceae bacterium | reverse complement strand
CCGCGTTCTTCGATGTTACGGCTGCGCTCGTTCAATATTTCGACGCCTACGACCGTCGCCAGATATTCGGCTAAAACGAGTTCCTTGGTTTCGAAAGGATTGCCGAAGCGGGCAAGTATGAGAGTCCCCAAACGTTCGGCCATGCCGTTTATAGGCACAAACAGCACGTGCTTGTTGGAATATCTGCATGGCTGATCGGAATAGGCGCACATGCCATTGTCTGTATGATTCAATACGGATTCGCGCGCCATGTTGAGGTTGTCGACATACTTCTCCGGCATATAACCGCCGGAGAGGAAGCTTTCCATTATTTCGCAGTCGTAGTTGCTCACCCACGAATACCCGAGTATTCTGCCGTCTCTGCTGATCAAATATACATTCGCCTCCGACAGATCCGTCAAAAGTTTGGAAAGTTTTTGATAGTCCGGGGTCTTGTTGTCGATCCTGTTTTGCAGGACGCGGCCTACAAGCCTCGTTTTTTCGAGCAGATCGTTCATTTCGTTTTGAACAATTTTGCACATCTCGCCGCTCACCTCCTCAAATCTCGGTCTTATAACAGGTATTTCCTCGCGTCGTCGTCTTCGGACAGTTTGGATAGCCTTTCGCAGACGAAATGCTCATCAATTACGACTTTAACGGGGGATTGGTTTTCTCCGGCGTCGAAACTCACTTCTCCCAGCAGTTGCTCCATCATCGTGTGAAGGCGGCGCGCTCCGATGTTTTCAACCTGAGAGTTCATGCTTGCTGCGAACCTGGCTATCGCTTCTACCGAATCGTCGGTAAAAACCAGTTTGGTGTCCTCGGTGCCTAAAAGGGCGACATACTGCTTTATTAGGCTGTTATCGGGTTCGGTGAGTATTCGGACCAGATCGGCCTCCGAAAGCGCCTCCAATTCGACCCGTATAGGAAGGCGGCCCTGAAGTTCAGGAGCGAGGTCGGACGGTTTGTTGTGATGAATAGCCCCGGCCGCGATGTAGAGTATGTGGTCGGTATGGACCGGGCCGTACTTGGTCTGCACGGTCGTTCCCTCTATTATCGGAAGCAGATCGCGCTGCACTCCCTCCCTGCTCACATCTGGTCCCGACTTGCCTCCCGCTCCGCTTGCGGCTATTTTGTCTATCTCGTCTATGAAGATTACTCCTTCTTCTTGAGCTTTTTCCAGGGCTTCGGCGCTTATCGCTTCCATATCGAGCAGTTTTTCCGCTTCCTCGGCATGCAGAATTCTGTGCGCCTCCCTGACCTTCATTTTCTTTTTTCGGGTCTTTTTGGGCATCATTCCGCCTATCAGTTCTCCGATGTTTATTCCCATTTCCTCCATACCGCCGCCTATAAAACCCATTCCAACCTTTGGGTTCTCGGAAATTTCCACATCTATCTCGCGTTCGTCCAGTTTGCCTTCTCTCAGCATTTCGCGCATTTTCTCCCTGGTATGGGATGAAATTTCCGCCGCGGCCGGCATTTCTTCGGGTTCGTCCCCTCCAGTTTTATCGTCGCCGGAGTCGCCCATAACGCCGAAAATTTTTATCAGATCGGAAACGTTGGACGCTCGCGTCTTTTTTCTTCCGGGCAGCAGAGCGTCGAGCATCCGCTCCTCCGCGTTAGCCGAGGCCGAGCCCTGTACGTTTTCTATCTTTCTTTTGCGGGCCATCTGAATTGAAACCTCTACGAGATCTCTTATCATGGACTCCACATCGCGGCCCACATATCCGACTTCAGTGAATTTCGTGGCCTCGACCTTGACGAACGGCGCTTCTACCAGTCTCGCCAGCCTGCGGGCTATCTCGGTCTTACCGACACCCGTCGGCCCCACCATCAGTATGTTTTTGGGAGCTATCTCGACTCTCAGTTCGTCAGGAAGGACGCGTCTGCGTATTCTGTTGCGGAGAGCTATCGCCACCGATCTCTTTGCCTGTTCCTGTCCTATCACGTAGCGATCAAGGTACGATACCACCGCGCGTGGAGTGAGATTCGAACCAAATTTCGCGGGGATTGCCATTATTGTGTTTCCTCCAGTATTATTGAATCGTTTGTATATACGCATATCCTGGAAGCTATTTCTATCGCGCGCCGCGCTATCTCAGGCGCAGTAAGATCGGTCGTCTCCAGCATGGCGAACGCCGCCGCCTGTGCGAAAGCGCCGCCGGAACCGATGGCCGCCACGCCGTTCTCCGGTTCCAAAATATCGCCGGAACCGGACAGCATGAACATGTCTTCCCGATTGGCCACTATCATCATCGCTTCCAGCCTGCGGAGGTATTTGTCCGTACGCCAATCCTTCATCAGGGCGCTTGCGGCGCGCAACAGGTTGCCGTGATGTTCGTCAAGCTGTTTTTCAAATCGTTCGAGAAGCGTCATCGCGTCGGACGTGCTGCCCGCGAAACCGGCTATCACGTCGCTTCTGTTTTTACCGCAAATCCTTCGGACTTTTCTGGCGGTCATCTTGACAACCTGAGCGCCCAGCGTTACTTGGCCGTCCCCAGCCATAGCCGTTTGCCCGTCCCTTTTGACGCAAATTATGGTAGTCCCCTCCATGCCTTGCATTTATCCCCTGTCACCTCCGAATCCCGAACGTGGGTGCGTTTCCAGATAGCTTTTTTTCATCTGTTCGACCGTGACCTTGAGATACCTCTGAGTGGTCGCAAGGCTTTCGTGTCCCAGCAATTCCTGTATAACCCGCAGTGGAGCGCCCCTTTCCAGCATGTGCGTGGCGAAGCTGTGCCGCATCGTGTGCGGAGTCACGCCATTCAGGGCGACTCGGCGCGAGACCGCGACGACCATTCTGTGGACGGTTCGTTCCGTCAATCGCGGCGCGCCGGTTTTTTCCGGATAGAACACATAGGCGTCTCCCTCGACGGCATGCCCTTTCGTCATCGCGTTGTCGCGCCATTTCCTCAGCAATCCCTGTACCGGTTTTCCGAAATACGCGCGGCGTTCCTTCGAGCCCTTGCCCATAACCCGCAGTTCCCGCTCTTCTATATCCACGTCTTCCCATCTCAGCGAGACCAGTTCGTTCACACGCAGCCCTGCTCCATATAACAACTCCAGTATCAGCCTGTCTCGATCGCTTTTTTTGGACGTTCTGCAGGTCTCCTCCATCATTTTAACTATATCCTCATAGGCAATGGCTCGCGGTATGGACTGCTCGGCTTTCGGCCCGCGCAATCCCACGCCGGGATCGCCGTCGGTAACTTCCATTGAGGCGAGATATTTTGTAAATCCCCGGAGGGACGACAGTTTACGGGCTATGGACCTTCTCGAAAAACCATAACCCGACAGTTCCCTCAGAAATCCCCTGAGACATGCTCGGTCCAATTCCCCCGGCGACGATATCCCCGCCGATTCGAGGTAATCGGAAAATTGAGCGAGGTCAACGGCGTAGTTCGCAGTGGTGTTTTTAGAACGGCCCTTCGCTGAACCGGTGTACAGGATAAATTCGTCGATATAACTCGAAATATTCATAATAATTACAATCTTATCACTTATTTTGAATTGAGACAAGAATTAAAAAGATTCTGCGGGGTGATGCGCTTTTTCAGTGGACAAGATAAAATGATTGTCATATAATCCCCTTCGTTGAACGGAGGAGAGGTGGCCGAGTGGTCGAAGGCGGGCGACTCGAAATCGTCTTAGCGGCGCTGAACCGCTACGTGGGTTCAAATCCCACTCTCTCCGCCATTATTGAATAAACATGACAGATTTTTTGCCCACGGAACACAAGCATTGCGCGCGGAGAGGTGGCTGAGTGGTCGAAGGCGCTCGCCTGGAGAGCGAGTAGACGGCTTAAACTCCGTCTCGAGGGTTCAAATCCCTCCCTCTCCGCCAATTATTATTTTCAACCCCTATCAAACCCCGCCAAAACGTAGACAGAGACTCGTTTTTTTGCTATCCTGTATTTGCAATGCATTTCAAAATATTTCAAGATATGCCACTTTGCACCGTACACATAACGGACACACGAAATTTTGGTGTACGGTAGGAGGAAGCAAAATGCTGACCGAAGCTCAGATTAAAAACACGAAACCTAAAGAAAAAAGATATATGCTCAGAGACGAACATGGCTTATACCTCGAAAGTATTCCAAGCGGGACCAAATCCTGGCGATTTCGTTATTGAATCGACAAAAAAGAGCATAAACGCAT
>JAISYN010000357.1 GCA_031269915.1 Synergistaceae bacterium | reverse complement strand
TGGAAGAAGCGGCGGAAGGCATCCGTGAAATTGTTCGGGCGGTTGAAAGCGAAGACAGAGCGATACCGGTACTCGTCCACGGCGGGCCTCTCAACGATGTGGGAACTGTGGGCAAAGTGCTGGATTCTACAGGAGCCGCGGGTTATGTCACAGGCTCTACCGGAGAACGTCTCCCCACTGAGGAGGCCGTAAAACTAGCAGTAGAAGCGTTTAAAAAAATTAAACTCAGGTACCAAGCATGAGCAATGTTGCAATAATACTCCTGAATGGGCTCACTTACTCCGGTCTTTTGTTTATGTGTGCAAGCGGCCTCACATTGATATTTGGGCTGATGCGCGTGGTCAACATGAGCCACGGTATCTTTTACTTGTGCGGGGCGTATATCGGATGGGTCGTTCAGCACGCTGCAAAAAACTGGTTTTTAGCGATCCTTGCGGGAGGGATTTTTGTAGGGCTATTAGCGGTTGTAATAAAAGTAACTATTTTTAAAAAAGTGCTGGGGAATGATCTTCAGGAAACTCTACTTACGCTGGGTATCACTCAGGTTGTCGGAGATGTGCTTCTAGCCGTTTTTGGCGGAATGCCTCAGAGCATAACAGCGTCTCGTTCCATAGCAAGGGCAATTTCCGTCGGGGGGATTTTCTTTTACCCTGGTACAAGGTTATTTATATTGGCGATGGCTGTATTGCAGGGTGGGCTCCTATGGCTGCTGATACAAAAGACCAGATTTGGCCAGATTGTCCGTGCCGGCGTGGATGACAGAGATATGGTTTCTGCTCTGGGAATCAATATTGACAGTGTTTTCACGATCGTGTTCCTTGTAGGGGGGTTTCTTGCGGGCATAAGCGGAGTCATGGGCGGCTCATATCTTGCGTTCACTTCCGGCACTGATATGACGATACTGACTTATTCTCTGGTGGTGGTCATAGTCGGGGGAATGGGTAGCTTGGGTGGAGCGGCGCTAGGCGCTCTGCTGGTTGGGATGACCGACAGTATTACAAAATCGTTGGTTCCGAATCTCAGTATGGTCATAATTTTCGGTATTTTAATGATGATTCTGGCATTCAGGCCAAACGGAATTTTTGGAAAGGAACGATAACATGAAGGCAGAAAAAGCAAGCTTTGACAATAATTCTGGAATCTTCGCAGTTATCGGGCCTGTCGTTGTAATAGTCCTGTTGTTGATTCCGCAACTGAGTTCAAATTTTACGGTATTCCTTTTCACCCGTATCCTTATAACCTCTCTTATCAGCATGAGCCTCATCCTGTTGGCTGGATACGGGGGACTCCTGTCTTTCGCTCAGGTAAGTTTTTATGGCATTACCGCTTACGGCATAGGCATAATGGTAATGAGGAAAGGATTTTCCTTCGGTCCCGCTATACTGATTGCCATATTGATTTCCCTGGTCATAGGAGTGTTGTTCGCGCTGATAGCTGTCCGTACAAAGGGGAATTATTTCATCATGATGACTCTCTCTTTCGGACAACTCGTTTATCTCTGCGCTTTGCAATGGGTGGAGCTGACCGGTGGGTTCAACGGCATCACCGGTATACCGCCTATTACCATATTCAACTATGCTTTGTCAGGCAATCTGCGGGTTTATTATTTATCCATGGCCGTGCTTGTTGTTTGTTATCTTTTGTTGAAGAGGATAGTATCGTCTCCATTTGGGCTAGCGTTACAAGGTGCTCGGGATAACGAAAAAAAGATGGCTGCACTTGGTTTCAACGTGTTTTTGATAAAATATTATGCTTTTATAATAGCGATATTTTTCGCGTCGCTTGGGGGAGTTCTTGCTGTCGCTTTCTACGGGCAGGTTTCCCCGAATATAGTCACGTTGAGCGCTTCCGTGATGATACTGTTTGTAGCCCTTATCGGCTGTATCACTAAATTTGAAGGAGCGGTGGTCGGTTCCGCGATATATGTATTACTGGAAGATTTATTCAGCCTGTACACGGAGAGATATGTGATGATCATTGGTATTTTTTTTATATTGGTTGTACTGTTCATGCCGCGGGGCATTCTTGGAATAAAACTGAAAAAATAATTGATTTTTGATACTTTTGTTTTTCTTTGTACTTCGCCAGGGGTTGAAAATAAATGGACAGATTGGTCGTTTTAGGGACTGGATTCGCTATCGTAACCAAATATTACAATACTTGCTTTCTGTTGGATAACGGAGACGAATATTTTCTCGTTGACGCTGGCGGCGGGTCCGAAATACTTAAGCTTTTCGAAGTCAACGGACTCGATTGGAAAATGCTTCACAATGCGTATCTGAGCCATGAACATATTGACCACATACTCGGTATGATCTGGGTAATCCGATATGTGGCGTCTCTGATGAGAGAGGGAGAATTTTCAGGAGATTTCAGGCTTTTCTGCAATGGAGAATTGATACAAAAGATAAGAGCCATATGCGAGCTTACGCTTTGGTCCAAGGATCTGGAACTGATAGGACAGCGCATTCACTTCATCGAGGTAAGAGACGGAGAAGGTTTTGATATACTGTCGTATCATTTTACCTTTTTTGATATTCATTCGACTAAAGCAAAACAATTTGGTTTTCGCATGGATTATGGTTCAGGAGATTCATTAGGTTTTCTGGGGGATGAACCTTACTCCCGAAAGTGCAAAAAGTATCTCCGGAATATAAAGTGGGTGTTATCGGAAGCGCTTTGTCTGTATTCCGAACGTAACATTTACAATCCCTATGAATTACATCACTCGACTGTCAAAGACGCGTGTGATAACGCGAGGGAATTGGGCGCTGGAAATTTGGTTCTCTGGCATACCGAGGATAAGACGACTTTCGGCAGACGGAAGGAGCTATATACAAAAGAAGCGAGAGAATACTTTAACGGCAATATAGTCGTTCCGAATGATGGAGAAATCATATATTTATAAATCATTTTATCTCCAGAGGTGATTTTATTGCCCGCAAACAAAAAATTTTATTTTGGAACAAACACAAAAATGTATAAGACGATAGGCGACACAGTTGAATTTGTCGAGGAGCTTCAGGAATTGACTGATGATATAGATAGAGACAAGGTCGAGATATTCGTCATTCCATCATTTACGGCCATAAAGGATGCTCATGACATCGTTAAGTGTAAATTTTTAAAAATCGGCGCGCAAAATATGAATTGGGAGGAACAGGGACAGTACACCGGCGAGATTTCTCCTTTAATGCTTCGGGAGGTAGGCGCCGACATAGTTATGATAGGACACTCCGAGAGGAGACACATTCTCGGCGAAACTGATATTGAAGAAAACAAAAAAGTTCTGTGTTCGCTCGAACACGGGTTCATTACTCTATTATGCGTAGGGGAAACTATGGAACAAAAACAATTCGGAGTATCGGATGAAATTCTAAGATTACAGTTAAAAATAGGTTTATACGGTGTGAAACACGAAGACAGTGAAAGAATATGGATCGCATATGAACCGGTATGGGCTATCGGAGAGAACGGAGTCCCCGCTACAAAAGAATATGCTGCGAAAATGCACGGTGTTATAAAGAAAACATTATCGGGAATTTTCGGAGATGATCATGGAAAAAAGATACCAATCCTTTATGGGGGCAGCGTCAACATTCAAAATGCAAGCGAACTTTCCAAAATACGCGATATCGACGGGCTTTTCATTGGTCGCTCGGCATGGGACGCAAAGGATTTCAACAAAATTATAAGGAGCGTATTGTGAATAAGCGATACGCAACGCATTATTCAAAGAAGATTGTTGAAGACTGGCCCTGCGGATTACCGGCGCCGAGTGAAGAGATATCTTTCTCCGTCCGGTGATATCACGTCCGCTCGGATGAGGGGTTCGAATTCAGCACGCGTCCGACCGCTTCGCGCCACCCCGAATACAGCGTCTCTCTTTCTTCTTTCGTCATCGACGGGACGTAGCTTGCCGCGGGCGTTCTCTTGAAAATTTTATCCGCGTCATATATGCCCAGAGCGATACCGGCGGCGTAGGCTGGGCCCATGCCGGACAGTTCCTCGAACTTGGGGACGCGCACCTCGGCATCGGCCATATCGGCCTGAAATTGCATGAGGTAAGCGTCTCTGGTCGGGCCGCCGTCGACGCGCAGCGTTTTTATCGGTTCTTTTATCTCGCGCTCCATCAGTCTGATTATGTCGGTTATCTGATATACGATGCAATCCTCCGCCGCTTTCACTATCTCCGCTTTTCCGCAGCCCCTGTCCATTCCGATAACAGCGGCGCGTGCGTTCCCATCCCAATATGGAGCGCCTAAGCCGGAGAACGCCGGCACCAGGTAAAGCCCGGGCACGTGTTTTGCGCGGCGGGCGAGCGGCTCCGCTTCCTTCGACGAGGATATGAGCCCGAGGTCTTCCTCCAGCCACTTTATCACGGCGCCCGTATAATTTATGTTGCCTTCGAGGACGTAATTTACCTTTCCGCCGAGCCGCCACGCCAGGGATGTGACGATATCCCCGCTTTCCGCCGGAGTCTCGCCCGTGTTCATCATTACCGAAGATCCGGTTCCGTAAGTCGCTTTCACGGCGCCCTTTTCGTGGCATCCCTGAGCATACAGAGCCCCGTGGGAATCTCCCATCACTCCGTGCAGCGGAACTTTTCGGTCCAGCGTCCCGCCGAAATCGGTATATCCAAATAAATCATTGGAATCGGCGAGTTCCGGAAGGTATCCGACATTAATTCCAAAGAGCGAGCAAACGTCCTCGTCCCATTCCAATTTGTGAATATTCAGCAGTTGACTGCGGCTCGCGTTCGAGTAGTCAGTCTTGATTGCCTTACCGTCTGTCAGCATGTAAACTATCCAACTGTCTATCGTAGAACAGCATAGAACGCCCTTATCCGCCGCTTGGCGCGCTTCGGCGACATTTTCCAGAACCCATGCCATCTTGCCCGCCGAGTAATAAGGTGAAAGGTTGATCCCCGTCGCTCTTTTTATCAAATTTTCCGCTCCGTTCGCGGATATTCGGCGGCATATTTCTTCCGCGCGACCGCACTGCCAGACGATAGCGTTATATAGAGGGCGTCCGGTCGATTTGTCCCATACAATTGATGTCTCGCGTTGGTTGCTCAGCGCGGCGCCGGATATCTCGCCGCTTTTAACGCCGCTCTTTTCCAATACGCCCTTCACTGCTCCGATCAGATTTTTCCATACCTCATGAGGATCATGTTCCACCCATCTGCGCTCGTCTATTATCTGACGGTGCGGCAAGTCAAAGCGACAGGCCAAATTGCCTGATTTGTCGAACAAAAGCGCTTTTGTGCATGATGTACTCTGATCGATCGATAAGATATAACTGTGCCGTGATCTCTTTGAAACTGTTTCAGCTAATTTCATGTCATTCCGGCTCCCGTGTCAGCGTGTCTGCTGTTTCTGTCTGATGGCGTCGATAGCTACGGCTATTATAACAACGCTTCCCGTAACTATAGTTTCCCAATATGACGAAATTCCCAACAGGACTATGCTGGTCGATATCACTCCCATCATAAGACCGCCTATTATCGTACCGCCGACGCCTCCTGACCCGCCGCTCATCGAAGTTCCTCCCAAAATGACCGCGGTTATCGAAGGCATAACCCAATTTTCCCCGATATTCACCTGCGACGACGCAAGGCGGCACACCATCAACGTTCCGGCGATACTGGCCAGTACGCCCGATATGGCGTATGTCATTATTTTAACTCTATTTATCCGCACTCCCACAATATTTGCGGCTATAGCGTTCCCGCCTATCGCGTATATGTGTCTTCCGAATGCGGTGTTTTTCAATACAAATATTAACATAAAACAAATTACCAGCATCGCGATCGCGGGATACGGAATTACATCGAACAGCATTCCCTGTCCCATCCTGGCTACGTTAGCCGGTATGCCCACTACCGGCTTTCCTCGCGTTACCACGTAAACTACGCCGGTGTATATCGATCCTGTGGCGAGAGTGACTATGAACGGCGTGATGTCGAGTTTGCAAATTACGAATCCGCTGATAGTGCCGAGACAACCTCCTATCAATATTGCTATGAACAGGCAGAGAAAAGGGTTAATGCCGGTTTTAGTCGACATCAGGGCAAACGACATGCTGCAAAAAGCGGATATTCCGGCGACGGAAAGATCGATGCCGCCCAGTATTAGCACAAGCGTCTGACCGAAGGCAACAATTATCGTGAAGGATACCTGACGTACCAATGTGCCCAAATTATACGCGCTGTAAAAATTTCCAGTCGATAAATGCACTAATGCGGATATCATTATAGTTACGAAAAAAACCATACCGGGAGTGGATTTCAATATCCTGGCTAACGGATTAAAATGTGTGACCTTTGCTTCCATCGCAGTAATCCCCCTGTTATCCTTTTTGTAACGCTATGCGTAATATATCTTCTTCTTTTATTGTTTCAGTCTCTTCTATGAAACCTTTTACGCTGCCTTCGTGCATTACCATTATGCGGTCCGCCAGAGTGATGACTTCTTCCAATTCAGAGGAAATGATGATTACGGTGACTCCGGAATCTGCCATTTCCTTTATTATGTGGTGAATTTCACCCTTGGCGTTGACGTCGATTCCTCTGGTAGGTTCATCCAGTATCAGCAGGCGAACCCCCTTTGCCATCCATCTTGCCGCGATGACTTTTTGCTGGTTTCCTCCGCTCAGATTTTTTATTTGTGAGAATATAGAAGCCATTTTCACCTGAAGCCTTGCCGTAAATTTTTTTGCCAGTTCGAAAACAGTATTATATCGAATAATTCCCGCTTTAGCGCTTATAGAGTAAGAGGGCAACATCATATTTTCGTAAACGGAAAGAAACGGAAAGAGCCCCATTTTACGGCGTTCCTCGGGAACCAGGCCTATCCCCTTTTCGATAGCGTCGCTCGGACACTTTACGTATAATTCGGCTCCATCGAACCACAAACGTCCGCTATGGGGCTTTGTTATGCCGAAAATACAGTTGAAAAGCTCCGTTCGTCCGGCGCCGACCAATCCCGCTATTCCGAAAATTTCACCTTTGAATATTTCAAAATTAACATCGTTGAACTCGCGTTTCCTCGAGTAATTTTCCACCTTTAAGATAACTTTTTTTTCAACCGTTCTGCACTCTTTTTTATTCTTATCGATGTTTCTGTTAACCATATAGAATATCATTCGATCGAAAGACAAATCTTTGACAGGTCCGGTGTGTACCATTTTCCCGTCTCGCATAATTGTCACGTTGTCGCATAGCCGCATTACCTCTTCAAGATGGTGAGTTATCAGTATAATTGACTTTCCTTCGTTTTTCAGCCTGTTAAGTATCTTAAAAAGTATTGTTGTTTCCGTCGTAGTTAAACTGGCTGTCGGTTCGTCAAGAACCAGAATGCGCGTGTCAAAACTCAATGTCCTGGCTATCGAAACTAACTGCTGAAACGCCGGTGAAAGTTTCCCGAGTTTTTGTTTTACATCTACGTCGATACCTATCTCAGCCAGCTTGCTCCGGGCCAGTTCTTCCGTGGCCTCCCAATCCATAAAGCGAAACGGCCCTTTCCTTCTTTCGTTTCCGAGAAAAATATTTTCAGCCACAGATATCTCCGGGACCAGATTCAGTTCCTGAGGGACGATACCCACTCCGTTGCGCAGAGCTTCATGAGGGGTATTGTGAGAAACCGAAATGCCGTTGAGAACTATCTCTCCGCCGTCGGGTCTGTAAATTCCTACCAGGATGTTCATAAGCGTACTTTTCCCGGCGCCGTTCTCCCCTATTATCGCGTGAATTTCGCCGTTTTTTAGGGAAAAATTAACATTATCCAGAGCGTGAACGCCCAGAAAACGTTTGTCGATGTTCTTCATTTCCAGGACAAATTCGGACATAATTCGCTCATTCCTTCACGAAAGAGGGCCTATGGAGCGAGGCCCTCTTCTGTTTTAAAATTACCAGGCTTGATTTACTCTGACTGCCCTTCGCTCTTTCTATTATCTATCGTTAATTGCTTCCATAGAGAAGATCGATAAATTCCTGCGCTTTGTCTTTGAAAACTGTGGTAGAACCGACATTGTACTTTTCTGTCTCTATACCGTTTCCTACAGTCAGGCCATCCGCCGCCTGAAGAGACGTTTCCACAAGCTTGTACCCCATATCGTAATTATTCTGGACCTGCAGACAATAGATGACGCCCTTCTTCAAATATTCCAGCGCCCTCAGGTCATGATCCATTCCTACGATGATAATTTTACCGCCCTTGCCGGCAGAGTCGACTGCCTGAGCGGCGCCTATCGGATTCGTCATGTTGTTACACCAAATGCCCTTCAGATTGGGGTGTTTTTGAAGCATGTTCTCAGTCAATTTCACGGCGTTTTCAAGATCGTCGTCGTCGCGTTGGCGATCCACCACTTTTATTTTCGGGTATTTCGCCATGACTTCGTCGAATCCGACTATTCTCTCTTCGTGGCTGCTGGCTCCTATCGAACCGTCGAGACACGCGACTTCGCCCTCGTAATTAATAGCCTTCGCCAATTCCTCGGCTAGTTTCGCTCCATCGCCCTTATTGTCCGTATTCCCTACGAAAGCTATGCGCTTGCAGCCCTGGGACGCGTCGGCGTCTCCCCCCGAAAACGTAAGTATCTTTACGCCTTTGTTCATCAACTCGTTCATTATCGGGACCACTACGTCAGCCTGGGTCACGTCGACGGCTATTACAGCCGGATTTTTTGCGGCGGCCTGTTCGATCATGTTGAGCTGGGCTACGGCATCCGCCCCAACCGGAGCTGTATAGTCATAAGTGATCGCAACTCCCTTGGCCGCGTAATCTTTCACAGCCTGGTCTATGCCGACCTTTATCGCGTCGTACCAAGGATGCACCAGTTTGTAGGTATAAGCGAAATAATATTTGTTACCTTGCGGTTGATAGAGATTCTCATTGGTTGTCTTGGACATATCTGTCTTTCCGGTTACAAGATCCGCGGCTGCCTCCGAAGATGAGGCGAAACTCATACTGAACAGTACTGCCGAACAAATTAGCAACAAACAACTGACGAACTTCCACAGATTTTTTTTACACATGATGCAATCACTCCTCCTGATGTTAGTTTTATCGTTCTTACGAACGATTTATGAAAAGCGGCATTTATGGCCGCAGCCACACTTTGATGGAACCGACGCCTTTTGCGGAAACCGAATAAGCTTCTTCCCATTCAGAGAGAGGAAATGAATGAGTCGTTATCTCATCAGTCCTCAACAACCCGTTCTTCATGAAATTAACGGCGATTTCGTAACCGTCGAGGCCGCTGATATGGGAACCCTTGACGGACAGCTCCTTTCTGTCGCCGATAATACTCCAATCGACAGTGGTCTCTTGCGCAAATACGCTGAATTCAACGAATGTCCCGGATTTGCGTATCATTTGAAGCCCGCTCACGACCGCAGAAGGATGTCCCGAATTCTCAATATATATATCGCATCCATATCCGCCGGTGAGTTCCAGGACGCGTTTGACGCTGTCTTCCTTCGTGAAGTTTATGACGACATCCGCGCCCAGTTTTTCCGCGAGCGCGAGGCGTTCGGGTTTTGAGTCTATCGCTATCAGCAAGCGCGGATTCTTGTATTTGGCGAATTGCAGCTTGCATAGGCCGATAGGTCCCATCCCGGCGATTACTACTGCATCGTTGAATTTTATCTCGGCGCGCTCTACGGTATGCGCCGCACAAGACGCAGGTTCTATCATGACGCCCTGCTCCACTGTGAAAGTTTTCGGAACCTGATGGATCACGCTGCGTTTGTTGATCCTCACATATTCCGCCATACCGCCGTCGCTTACGCCGGATTGGAAACCGTACAAATCGTGCACTTGACACATATACGGCAATCCGCTTTTGCAAAACCGGCACTCCCAGCAAGGTATTATCTGTTCTGGAACTATCCAGTCGCCTAACGATATTTTCCACTTTTTAGCCGCGTTTTCACCGACTGCGACGACCTCTCCGAAAAACTCATGCCCAGTATTTACGGGAGGGATCTGCCACGCTGGATTTATTTTGTCACCCCAAAACATCCCCGCGCCGTGAAACGACTTCACATCACCAGCACAGATTCCGCATCCGAGCGACTTTATCAGCGCTTCATCTTCGTCAATTTCGGGAACCTTCGCGTCCTCATAGCGAAAATCGTTTGGTCCGTACGCTACCAGAGCTTTCATAGCTGAAGGTATACTGTCGATTTTTTTCATCGGACTCCTCCTCGTACATAATTATTTGATTGGCCTCAACGACAATAAAACAGCATATACAAATAGTTTATATTGACAACTCACAGACGAAATATGAATATTTATTCAATCTATTTTTATTAAAAAGAATTTTAATAAATACTTTATATCATGATTATAATTATATTGTCAATATAGCTATGATTATTTTTGATATTTAACAAATTTTGAAGTAAAAATATAAAAAAGAAAACTTTTATGGATAAAATATCATTGTTTTATAAAAATTATCAAAAATACATTTTCAAATTATTATAATTATTTAATTCAAGTCTTAACGGTAGTTTATTTTATTTTAAAATACAATTACACATAAACTTTCAGATATCAAATCGCATTAATCGACAGATATCAAAAAAGTTATCGGTAAAATTCGGCTTCCGTGCTCAAGACTCTTTATGTAATGATATTAATAGGCAGTTGCTCACTTATCGATTAAATGTGTTATTGATTCACCGCGCATACCTCCCCCGTAAATTAGTCAATTCCCTGAAGTCCTCTTTCAAGTGAGAATACAATTTTCTGTAAAGTTTAAAATGATCCTCGTATAGCCTATGATTTTCCTCTATGGGGTCTATACGCTCGATGTAAACGGCTTTTTCCTTAGCTATGCGAAAATCCCTGAACACGCCGCACGATACTCCTGCCAGAATGGCGTCGCCTAAAGGCGCTCCGATTCTACTTTTCAGGAATACGGTGGGGACATTGAAAACATCGGTGATTATCCTTCTCCAAAGTTTGCTTTTCGCTCCCCCTTCATTCATAACTATAGGCAAATTGACTTTCGAACAGCTTTGCATCATTATGAGAAAATTATCATAAAGTGAATAAGCCACAGATTCCATCATCGCTCTCACATAGTGCGCCTTACTGTGGTTCAATGAGATTCCAAAGATCACTCCCCTGGAGTCGACATCCCATATCGGGGTCCGCTCTCCGCTGAAATACGGCAAAATTATGAGGCTTTCGCTGCCTGGAGGTATTGATTCGGCCTCCATGTTGAGGAGATCGTAACTGTCGAGTCCCTTTATCATTGTTTCGACCATAACTTCAACCGGCGAAAACGTGTCCCGCATGTAGCGCAACGCTTGCCCGCCGGTGGTGGTAGCGGCCACCATGGCGAAAGTGCTGCGTGAATCCGTCGTATAAGTGCAATTGAGCATCGAATCGACAATCAGGTCAGGATTCTGGTGAATGACGCCCATTACTCCGCAGGTACCAAGGTTTATCTGAATATCCCCGACATCGGTGCTGCCTCCGCCCAACCAACCGGCGTTGCAGTCGACGCTGCCGGCGGAAACCGGTATTCCCTCAGGTAAGCCGGTTTCTCTGGAAGCGGAGCCTGTGACCGTACCGACGATTTCTTCACAGGAGAAGAAATCCGGCATAATACTCATATCAAGGCCTATTTTATCCATCACTTCCCCGTTGATCTCATTTTTTCTGACGTCATACGCTACCCCCCACCATGCGCCCGCGGAAAAGTTGGACGTGGCCTTGCCGGTCAGTTTGAGACGGATATACCCGTCTATAGTGAGGGCTTTGTAAATTTTTTTGTAGATATCCGGGCGGTTCTGCTTCTCCCACATGAGGTTTACCATACTGGGGTGATCTTCCAGTCTGTTGCAGCTTATCGAGAAGAGAAAATCGGAGTCGAAATTCTGTCTCAGCCACTCAACCTGCGACGTCGCTCTCCTGTCAAGCAAGTTATACGCCATATCGATCGGGTTGTGTTCGTTGTCGACCATCACCAAAGACGGCAACGCGGACGAATTGGCGACACCTCTGATATCCGAAGAATCTATGCCGGATTTCTTTATACACTCACCGATAATTTCACACGCGATAGGCCAGTATTTCGCGGGGTCGTGTTCGGAATGGCCCAGGTTATTGGTGTATATGGGATACTCTCTGAATGCGTAAGCCAGGACATCCGCATCTTCGTCTATAATACACGCTTTCGCGCCGCCTGTTCCAAAATCTATCCCGACCATATACTTACCCATAAAACCTCACTCCTATCGAGTAATCAATCGTCAAATTCTTATAAAATGTGCCTCGCCCTGCCCGATGTATTCAACGCCGCCTCCGGCAATATTTCTGACAACGACGGGTGGGGAACCGTCAGGCGCCCCCATTGTCCCGCGTTCATGCCCGACGTTATGGCCGTAACCGCGTTAGCGATCAGCTCATGAGCGCATTCGCCAAATATATGGACTCCAAGAATTCTTCCAGTTTTCCTCTCCGAAAGGACGACAGCCGATCCTTCAGTCGTCTCTTCCGCGACGGCCATACCAGACGCCGCGTAGGGGAAACGCCCTATGTCGAATTCAACACCACGCTCTTCGGCCTGCGCTTTCGTCATACCGACAGATGCGAGACTCGGAATCGTGTATACGCATCTTGGAATCGACGCCAAATCAAGGCGGCGTTTTTTCTCAAACATGTTTGAAACGGCGCACTCGGCCTCAGCATACGCGACGTGGGCCAATTGCCACCCTCCGGCGGCGTCGCCGGATGCATATACGTTTGGAAGATTAGTCCTCATATGCTCGTCCGTCGCTATATTTCCGCGTTCGTCCAGGGCCAGGCCCAATTTTTCGGCATCTATTCCGGTAAGTTTGGTTTTCCTGCCGGCCGCCATCAGTACCGTTTCAGCCTGTACGTGATCCGCATTCCCGCTGTAATCGAAAGATACCTTTTTCCCCGCCCCCGTATCGTCTATGCGAGATACTTTAACCCCGAGTTTCATCTCGATACCTGAACGTATCAAATTTGCGGCCAGCATCTTCACTGTCTCGGTTTCCTCGTTTGGCAGAATCTCAGGCATAGCCTCCAGTACCGTGACTTTACTCCCAAAAGTGCGAAACGCCGCGGCAAGTTCCAGGCCTATCACTCCTCCCCCAATGACCGCGATACTTTCAGGAACCTTTTCCACATTCAGCAGTTTCGTGCTGTCGACGGCAAGCAGAGAACCGGGAATTTGAGGGATAACAGGTTCCGAGCCGGTGGCTATCAGGATATTTTTGCCAGCGTATTCATTCCCTTCGCATCGGACCGTTTGGGGTCCTGTCAGTTCGGCCCATCCGTATATCACTTGCGCATTACATTTGCGGAGTAAAACATCCAATCCTTCGACGAGGCGGTTCACCGCGGCTCTTTTGCCGGCCGCTATCCTGGAAAAGCTGAACTGCCCCGCATCCCGAAACACCCCGGACATTGTCAAATTCCTTATTTTTCCCAGAAGCGCCCCTTTATGAAGCAGATATTTCGTCGGTATGCACCCCACATTTAAGCAAGTGCCCCCAATCCTATCGCTTTCGAAGAGGACCACCTTTTTTTTCATACGCGACGCGGCTATCGCCGCGGAATAACCGGCTGGACCTCCGCCGATTATCAAGAGATCATACATAACATCACCTCAGAAAAGCATGAGCGCAGGATTTTCGATAAATTCCATGAGATTTGTCATGAATGCCGCGCCGTAAGCTCCGTCGATAAATCTGTGATCGAAAGTTCCGGTAATGGATATTGTCTCGCGCTCCAATAAAATCCCATCCTTGATGTAAGGCGTTTTTTTACTGCCGCCTACAGCTAAAATACAACTTTCCGGAGGGTTTATCAGAGCGCTGAAACGAGCGATCGGAAACATCCCCAGATTTGAAATCGTAAGAGAAGCGCCGCCCATTTCGGATTCGATGATATTTCCCGATCTTGCCTTTTCTATCAGCACGGAAGCCTCATAGGCTATTTCGGTTATGGATTTGTCCGCCACATTCCTTATAACCGGCGCCAACAACCCATTTTCAAGCGATACCGCTATGCCGATATCTATATTGCGCCGCAGAACTATCTCGTTCGGAGAGTACTGGGCTCCTATCAAGGGGTGATTTTTCACCGATAGTGAGGCGCACTTCGCCAATATATCGTGATAAGCGATATCGACGCCTTTAGATCTCATAATTTCCCGCAGTGATTTCATTGCCGACAAATTTGCATCTATTTCTATGTTAAAAGCCGGGATGGATGAGACGGACTCCAGCATCCTGGCCGCTATCGCCCTGCGCATGGGGCTAACTGGGATAGATTCGCTCCCGGGATGGGGCATGGATTCCAGTACGTCGCGTTTTTTTACCATGTCCGTTTTAAGCATCAAGGCAATCATTTCCGGGGAAACTCCCGCGTCTCTGGCGGCTTTTTTGGCGGCCGGCGAGATTTTGACGACCGAGCGGCTGTCGTTCGTCGCAATCCCCGTTTCATGGCTCTGGGAGGCGGCATTGTCATTCCCGGACGGCATTATCGGCGTATAATCGTCAGCCTGGGCCGGCGTTTCACTTTCCTTCAGCCCGTTCAAATCCCCCTGCTCTCCGATATAGGCTATAACGTCGCCGATATCGGCGTATTCGCCCTCGGCAACGCATATTTTGAGCAATGTTCCCCTTGCGAAGCTCTCGATTTCCAAAGTCGCTTTGTCAGTTTCAAGAGATGCGAGCACGCTGCCTCTTTCTACCTCGTCTCCTTCCCGTTTATGCCATTTTATTATTCGAAGTCTGTCGACAGTCTGTCCGGCGCCCGGCATCGTAATTTTACTCAGCATATCCGAATCTCCTATCTCGCTTTATTTTCACCCTGGAAAGCTTTGATAAATTCCGCTACGAAGTCGACGAGTTCGTCGTGAGCTAAACGCTGAATATCGGCTCCGCCGCCTCTGCCCAGAATGAGATTCGGATTCATTCCGGAAACGTCATTTTCCTCGAAATATCTTTTGTATGAGTTTATAACGACACGTTTCATACCGGCGCCGACATTTACCTTCGCTATACCTCTTGCGGCCGCCTCCCGAAACATCGATTTGTCGATACCGGTTCCACCGTGCAATACCAAAGGGACGGATACTTTGTCATGTATTTTCTCCAGTAGCTCCAAATCAATTTCCGCTTTTTCCCATTCCAGCAGATGCACGTTTCCTATAGCCACGGCCAACGCGTCAATTCCTGTCTCAGCCACGAAACGCGCTGCTAGTTCGGGGTCAGTATTGAGGCCTTGGCTCATTTCGGACGTGTTTCTATTCGCGGTTGGCAGGACTCCCAGTTCGGCCTCTACGGAGACATCGCATGAATGGGCGAATTCCACGAGGTGTTTCTGTAAATCAGTGAGCCGCTCCACTCGCATCTCCTCGTCAACGAACATCACCATGTCAAATCCGGCGCCAATTCCCTTGTACGCGTACTTTATATCAGTGCTCTCGTTCAGCAGAGTTGCCGTTGGCGCCGACGAACTCCTCGCCATTTCTTTCAGAAAAGTTCCGTATAAACGTATGTCCTCCGCGTACTTCCGTTCAGGGCTGGCGAGATATTCGCCGCAAAAGCCGATCATAACGGGAGACCTCATTTTTTCCGCCGCCCTCACTACCGCGGCGGTCGATTCGAGATCCCAACTTTCAAAATAGCCGACGCAGTAACCGCGTTCCGCGGCGTCCTTCAAAATATCTTTCGCCTTGACATTCGGCATGTCACTTCACTCCTCGCAGAATATTTACGCCAGCATCAAAGCTCTGGCTTCCTCTACTATCCGCTTCGTCGACGGTATCGCGTAATCTTCCATGACCGGAGCAAACGGGATAGGCACGTCGTACGTCGCGACTCGGCAAATGGGAGCGTCCAGAAGATATATTTCGTGTTCGGCTATGTAAGCCGACACCTGCGCGCCCCATCCGCCCGAATAGTTGTCCTCGTGAATTATCATCAGACGTCCCGTCTTCCTGAGTGAGCCGATGACCGTATCGTAGTCGAAAGGAAGAAGCGTCCGGGGATCGATTATTTCCATACTGATGCCTTCACGTTCCAAAATTGCTGCCGCTTCCTGCGCGCGATACTGCATAAGAAGGTTCGCTACCACTGTGATATCTTTGCCTTCCCGGCGCACAGCGGCTTTGCCGAATTCGACAGTGTATTCTTCTTCCGGTACGTCCGAAGTAATCGATAAGGCGCCAAGTTCCGCGCGCTTTCCACCATAGAGCCTTTTGTGCTCGAATACTATGACCGGATTGTCGTCCCGGATAGCTTGCTTCAGGAGGCCTTTCGCGTCGTAAGGGGTCGCCGGCGAAACAACCTTCAGTCCCGGAACCCTTGTAAAAAAACCCTCCAGGCTCTGCGCGTGTTGAGCCCCTCTTGTCGTCGCTCCACACGGGGCCCGCATAACCATCGGCACTTTAACCGCGCCATTGGACATGTAACACATCTTTGCGGCCTGGTTAACGAGCTGATCCATCATGCAAAACAGAAAATCCCCGTACTGCAAATCCCCGACCGGACGCATTCCTGTCATTGCGGCTCCTACGCACAGGCCAGCGATCAATATCTCTGAAATAGGCGTGTTTATTACGCGATGATCTCCAAACTTGGCCGCCAACCCTCTTGTAACAGCGAATGCCCCGCCGTATCCGCCGTTTGTATCACTGATATCCTCACCGACACAGAAAACGCTCTCGTCCCGCCTCATTTCTTCGGCGAGCGCCGAGTTAAGAGCTTCGACTAACGACATCATAGCCATGACTAAATCACATCCTCAGCGTAAACATGCCTGAGCGCGTCCTCCGGCAGAGGTTCCGGGGAATTTTTAGCGAATTCGGCGGCATTTTCTATACGCGTCTCAATTTCTTTATCTATAGCGTCCAATTCAGCCGCTGTCGCTCTTTTATTCCTCAAAATCCACTCTCTGAACAGTTTGATGGGGTCGCGCAACGCCCATTCCGTTTCTTCCTCCCTGGTTCGGTAGGCCCTCGCGTCATTGCGCGAATGGCCTCCAATTCTGTAAGTTTTCAGTTCGAGAATGGTCGGACCCAAACCTCTCCTTGCTCGAAGAATGGCGCGTTCCGCGGCTTTGTTTACCGCTATCACATCGTTGCCATCCACCACTTCGGAAGGTATGCCATAGGCTGGTCCTCTGTCAGCAGCTGGATTCTTCAACAGGCAGATCGTTCCTATATTCGTGGACGCTCCGTAGAGATTGTTCTCACATACGAAGATTACCGGTAATTTCCATATTGCCGCCCCATTCAGCGATTCGTGGAACGCTCCTTCGTTCGTCGCTCCGTCACCCAAAAAACTTACGACTACGTTATCCTTTCCTCTCAATTTGAGCCCTAATCCTATTCCACAGCAAATGGGCATATTGCCGGCTACGATTGCGTTCGCGGGCAGCGCGCCAACGCGGATGTCGCCTATATGCATCGCGCCGCCCTTAGCTCCGTTCGTTCCGTTTGCCTTCGCGAACATCTCACACATCATATCTTTCACGGAAACGCCTTTTGCTATAGCGTGCCCCGCCGGTCTGTGGGTAGAAGCCATATAGTCGTCGCATCGCAGGTCGTATAAAGTTCCGACAGCGGATGCTTCCTGTCCGTGAGACTGATGAATGCTGCCCGGCATTATGCCTTCGAGGAACAGGTAGTATATCTTTTCTTCGTATTTTCTTATCAGAACCATACGCTCGTACATGCCCAGAACCTTTTGCCTGCCAGGTGACGTCCTCAAATCCGAACACTCCTTCAAAAAATATCCTCTCTATGACAATAACCCCGACGCGACCGCAACATCCGTAATTAGAGTGTTTATCCAGCCTCCCAGCAATGCCGCCCGTATGGCTTCCAATTTGTTCATGCCGCCGCCGACTACGACAGTATTGTTTATTTTCCTGATGAGTTCGGGAGATATTCCAATTACGCGCTTGTCGAAATTTGAATCGACCAAACGCCCGTTGCCGTCAAAATAACGAAAGCAAATATCCCCTACAGCTCCCAGAGACTTTAGTTCTTCCTCATCCTGAATGTCCATTTCGTTGCGCAGCTCTCGCAAAAGGCGCGAGGTATGAAGCGGTCCTATGCCAACAAGAAGCATTGTCGTTTTCTCGAAAATCTCAAAGACCCTGCGACACATAATATCCTCCATAATTACATTGCGCGACACTTCGGATTCACATACCCCAGGCACCATCAAAAAGACGCCCTGAGCCCCGGTTACACGGGCCATCGCTTCCGTGAGCACCGTTGCGTGTGAAACGGAAGCGGAAATTCCCAGCCCCCCCAGGAGCTGTACTACCAATGAAGTATTCCAAGTAGAAACAGGCCCGTGCATAGCCTCTACAACAGCGTAAAGCGTTTCGCTCCAAGAAGATATGCCGACGATCTCATGCGCCCCGATATGGTTTTCAAGCCATAAAGCCGCAGCCTCGCCGAGCGCTTTGAAAAGAGCGTTCAGATCGTCCGGTTCGCTGTCGGCCACGATAACTTCGCCGACTCCGTATTTTTTCTCTATCGCGCTCTCCATATCCGAAAAAATCCCTTCCGGTATGTTAACTGATATGCGAACGATGCCGAGTTCTTCTCCCTGCT
>JAISYN010000334.1 GCA_031269915.1 Synergistaceae bacterium | reverse complement strand
CATAAAGAACAGCCGCCATTGTGCTGATACCTATTGAAAAACCCACCGGTATGCCAATTAGCAAGGTTACCGCCAAAGTTATGAACAATATTCCTATCATAACGCGCCGCCTCCCTCCTGGCCCGAATCGTACGGAGACAGTTTCGGGCGTTCTTTTTCATTCCATTTCAAATAAATCATCAGCGTCAGGTATACAATCATCAGTACACTGCCGACTGGAACGGCGTAATTCAAAACATTCAGGGGGATCCTCATACCTATTGATTTTGCTATCTTGCTCCCCTTTATCAGAGGCTGGATGTGATACGTCAACAGGGCGAGAAATACAATGCATATTAAGTAACCGAATATCTCCAGGAACTTTCTTACTTTATACGGCAAAATCAGCAATAAAAAGTCGATCCGGGTATGACGGTCTCTTCGAACACATACGACGGCACCTAGGAATATGAGCCAGACGTTTGCGTAAATAGCCATTTCTTCCGCCCAGCGAAAACCCCGCGAGAAAACGTAACGGTTGATTACCTGAGCGAAACACACTACCGTCATCAGAATCAACAGCGCCGTGCATATTCCCTCGATGAGTTTTATAAGGATATCTGCGTATTTCATGAACGACCCTCACCTTTGAGTTTCAAAATCATGTGATGATATACGGATGATAAAACCGAAGGGCTCTCGATCTCTCAGAGTCGAGAGCCCCCTAAGCGTTACATTAATTTTGCAGCGAGAGTGCCAAATCCAGCAGTTCTCCCCCGTAATTTTCCCTGTAATAGTCGTACGCCGGTTTTACGGCTTCCATGAATGCCGGTATGTCCACTTCGTTGACCTCCATACCGATTTCCTTCATCCTGTCGACCAGTACCGCGCTCTGTTCGTCGTTGAGCTTCCTCTGGTAATCACCGTATTTAACGGCCAATTCCGTCACAAGCGTGCCTTCTTCCGGGGTCAGTCTGTCCATCAACGCTTTGCTGGCCTCGAAGAAACCGGAATTGTAAATGTAGCCGCAGAGTGAGAGGTATTTTTGAACCTCGTAAAATTTGGAAGAATCTATGACTGTGAGAGGATTCTCTTCCGCATCGACTGTTCCCTGCTGGAGAGCGGTGTAGAGTTCGGAAAAAGACATGGGAATGGGGTTTGCGCCGAGAACCTCCAGCGCTTTGAGACGCATTTCGTTCTGCACCACGCGCATTTTGAGACCCTTGAGATCCGCGGGAACTACTATTGGCCTCACGTTATTCGTAAAGTGACGCTGGCCCCCCTCCCAGTTGACCGCCAAAATGCGTACCCCCAGAGTGTCTCCGACGAGTTTTGCCACGCGTTCACCGAATCCGCTGGCATAGACTTTTCTGGCTGTTTCCAAGTCGGGAAATACGAACGGAAGATCCTCTATGCCGAGTTCCGGAAGCCATGTGTTGTAAGCGCTGAAACCGAGCATCAGGTGCACGTCGAGAGTTCCGGACGAGGTCTGCTGTACCAGGGCCACATCGTCTCCGAGAACGCTGTTGCCGTAGTATTCGATCTCAAGAGTTCCCCCCGAACGCTCTTTGAGTTCCTCGTTCATAGCAGCAATCGCGATACTGGCAGGATGAGATTCCGAATATATGCTCCCTATCTTGATGACCTTCTTTTCCGCTGCCCAAGCCCCGTTCAGAATACCCCCCATAATAAACGCTCCCAAAATTAACGCTGCCGCAGAGAATTTCAATATCTTTTTCACTGTGTTCATACCTCCTCTTGATATGTTTTTACAGCCAAATTACGCTGACGTAATTTTGTACAGCGGCTAAATTTCAGAAACGGCGTATGATGATTTCATCAACCATTCCTCATTGAGCTCGACACCCCATCCGGGTTCCTGCGGAACCGCCACTTTGCCGTCATGTATATCTGGAAACGGTGTAAAGAGCCCGTTGCTCCAGGGGTCAACCTCTTCTGGATCTATGCTGTACTCCAGGAATGGATGCCCATTTTTGAGTATTGCGTTCATGTGAATGCAATAAACCAGCAACAGACTGCACGTAAAGTTATGCGGCGAACAAATAATACCGGCGTCCTCAGTCATTTTCGCCACCTGCATAGCTCGCGTGAATCCCCCTATATATCCTATATCGGGCTGGGCGATGTAGACGGATTTCGAGTCTATAATCCTTTTCCATTGAGCCATATTGTAATCTTGTTCCCCTCCCGCTATCGGAACTTTGAGCGCTTTGGCTACTGCAGCGTTTTTCTCGAAATCCCAGTAAGGACATGGTTCCTCGAAATACTCCACCCCCATATCCTCGAAGAAATGGCCTATTTCAATAGCCCGTTTCACGCTGAATGAACCGTTGGAATCTATCATCAGCGGAACATCTGGGCCAAACGTTTTGCGGAACAGGGTTATTAATTCTTCGGTGCGTCCAGGATATACGTCCGTATCCTTCTCGTACAAACTGTATGTATATTCGCCCGGCTTATTTATGTGCAGTTTGAAAGCCTTTATTCCCTGTTCCTGCATCAATTTTTTTATTCTGTCCACTTCCCATTGAGGAGAAACTTCTTTGACCATGCTGGAGCCGTACACGTCGACAAATTTTCTGTCGCTGCCGAATAATTGGGCAACGCTCTTGCCCTCTTTTTTGCCTTTGATATCCCATAGCGCCGCATCAATTCCTGCCAACGCACGGAAGAGATATGTACCGTGAAACGTATAACGGGAATCGACGCATGAATCCTCCAGCGCCTGCATATCATCGCAGCTTTTGCCCAATACCAGCGGAGCGAGAAGACGGTGTACTATCTGCGCGGTGATGTCTGCCGTTATAGGAGCGGTCTGTCCCCATCCAGAGAATCCGTCATCGGTGGTTACCCGAACAATGCATAGATTCTGCGTCGAAAAAGTTTCAATTTTTTTTATTATCATCAATCTCTCTCCCTACGTTAATTAGCGCTTCATAAATCTCACAGTTCGCGCGGCCTGCCCGTGATATTTACCGGCAGGTACGTAAAACTCTTGGATATGGAAATTCCGGCCTTGTTCAGCTGTTCTTTCAGATGAACATTCATGTCTTTTCTTATATTTTCGTACAGGCTGTTTCCGTATGAATCTATGCCGACGATCAACGGGCCGAATTCTTTTACCCGTAGCACCCAGATCGCCTCCGGCAGTCCTAAATCCAGCCAGTGAACCGCCTCGACATCTTCTATCTGCTGGGCGTAGAGGGCAGCCGTGCCGCCTGTCGTGTTCAAATATACCGACCCTATCTTCTTCATTACGTCGACCGCCCGCTGTTTCATGGTGCCTTTGCCCAGCGTAGCCTTCATGCCGAGCCTCTCGAGCATCTCCGATCCCAGCGGGGTGAATCGCGAACTTGTAGTGGATCCCGCGGAGGTCACGAACCACTTGCCGGCCTCGTCCTGCTTTACAATTGGAGCGCAGTGCCAGATGGCGCTTGGAGAAAGGTCAAACGGCAGTTTTTCGCCTTTTTTCAGTATATCGAGCGCACGGGCATGCCCCATGTCTCTCATCGTGTGGATATGCCCGTTTATATAAACGATATCCCCTACCTTCAGATTCCTTGTCTCTTCCTCGCTGAAGGGGAAGGTCAAGTGATAGACGCTGCTCATATTTCATTCATCCCTTTCTCGCTAGTTTTTCCCGCCGGATACGGGATGTGTCAGGTAATCTACCCGCCCATCGTCGTAAATCCGCGCTGTGGAGTATCTATGGCACCAACATTCGACGGCAACAGTGATGGGCACAATGGCCGTGTGCGCCGCGCTGATTTCGATATGGCACGCCAGCGCATACGTTTCTCCTCCGAAGCCCATCGGCCCCAATTTGAGGGCATTTACCGCCTCCAGTATTTCATGCTCCAGATCGGCTGCCAAAGGATCGCTGCTTGGCGCGCCTATAGGTTCGCGGAACAGCGCTTTTTTTGCGAGCACCGCATTCGAGTCGAAGTGGCCGCCCAGACCTATGCCGATGATAATTGGCGGACACGGTTCTCCCATCATGTCTGAAACCGAGTCGAGCACAGCGCGCACGGTCGCCCTGCCAATGTCGTCACTGGTAAGAACCCAGCTATGCGTATCCCTCATCTCGGAACCATTGCCTTTGGGAATGACCGTGACTTCGAGATAATCCGCGCCTATGATCGGTTCCCAGTACATAGTTGGGATTCTGGGGCCTATGTTGGTGCCTGGATTTTTTTTGGAGAGCGGGTGGATTGCGTTTTCGCGGAGAGGTATTTTTTTCGTCGCTATCGATATGGCCCTCTTGGCCGCGGCCTCAAAATCCCCCTCCATCCGGCATTGCTGCCCGAACTTGATGAACATCTGAAAGAGGCCGTTGTCCTGACATACACCGACCTGATTTTCATGGGCAACCCTGCAATTGTTCAAAATCGCCTCGAACTGCTTTTGAGCCGTAGCGGTCGTCTCGAGCTTCGATTTTTCCTCAAGCAGTTTTTGAACCGGTTCCGGCAGCTCAATTGCAGATAGTCTCGTCAACTCGTACACAACTTCCTCAAATTGTTTTTCGGTTATCGACATCAACAATCCTCCCCTTATAGCTTTTATCAATTGGCAAAACAAAATCTCTAATCGCCAAGCAGCGACTTGAGCAATACATCACATATTTTCCCAAACGAAAACGCGGAATGATTACGAGTGTGATTATAATTTCTGTATTTCACTAAGTCAAATACTGAAATTTCATATACACCATAAAAAAAAGCTATATTTCAGCTTCGGTCAAAATGCCCGGGGTATTGGCACGCGCATAATCTCAGCTCCGACAACTTGCTGTGAAATTGCCTCGACCGGCTCGGTTATCTTGCGGATGATAGTTCCAGGAAAGTGCTGACGAGTTTATTTTTTAGGTTAGCCCTTAAATATGCTGCGTAAAGCGTTAACTTAGGCAGCGCGTTATCCGGAATGAAGAAATAAACCAGATGGTCCCGCTGTGGGTCGTCTTGCGCGTATGAAGAAGGGATGAAAGAGACGCCGAGATTTTTCAGCGTGAGTTGTTTGATTGTTTCAACGCTGTTGATGAACATAAGCCCACGAGGTTGGAAATTGTTGACGGAGAAGAATTCATCGGCGAATTGCCGCATCCATTGATTGGTATTGCTCAGGATAAAGGTTTGTTTTTTGAGCGTTTCCAATTCAACGATATGGCTCAATGTGTCGGCCGTGGCTATTTTATTGCTGGGGGAGACCGCTATGAGCATTTTTTCCCGGCTGATAACGGACTGGGCGATTCGGCCGGAAAATATCTCCTGCTGCACCATCGCCACATCCACCTCGCCGTTTAATATCATGTTCTCGACAAGAACCGAGGGTACTTCTTTTATGGATATTTCCACATCGGGATATAATGCGCAAAACCTTCCAAGTATGTCGGGGAGCAAGCCTGACGAAAAATGGACGGGAAGACCGATTGTCAGGCGATTGGTTTCGTCATATTTAATAGCTTTGAGTTTGTCCGTCAAATCGTTGCGAAGCTCGATTATCTGCCGCGCTATTTTTATAAACCGTTCACCCTCCTGCGTCAGCGCAAGGCCTGACGCAGATCGGTCAAACAACCGGTACCCAGCTTGGAGTTCCACGCGTTTTATTGTCTGACTCAGCGACGGTTGTGTCATGAACATCCGTCTCGCAGCCTGAGAGATGTTCATTTCCTCGGCCACACATATTATCTGCTCGAGGTCGTTGAATTTCATCTTTTTCAGCCCGTCACGCCATCAGTTGTTTTATGAGGTTGATGACATAGGCGGCCTCGGGTGGGAAATCGTAGTCTCTTCGATAAGCGATCATCGACTGCATCTCCAATTTTTTATTTCCCACAGAAAAAGTCACCGGCGTCTGCAGATAGCTTGTAGAGTGCGTAAAATACTCAGGAATAAAAGTCACCCCAGCGCCGTTAGCCGCCACTAAAAATGCCGATTCGATGTTTTTCGTCTCCATAAGAACGTTTGGGACAATATTTTCCTGTTTGAAAAAAATATCGACGGCTTGGCGGATCATTTGCTCCGGAGCGGGAAGGATGAAGCTTTCATGCCTGAACAACTGAATATCTATCCATAGTGTTTCTGTTTCGGGCTTCCATATCCCTTCGTGGATCAGTGGGTTGTGTTTTGACACCACAAGTTGTATTTCTTCTTTCAAGAGCGGTTCATATCTTATATTCCTGTCCTTAGGTTCGAAGTTCGTAACCGCTATATCGACCACTTTATTGAGGAGCATCGCTTCCGCGGTATTAGAAGTCGCCTCTTTTATAACCAGGCTCACGTCCGGGTATTGCTTCTTAAATTGCGGGACGATATTCGGCATTATATAAATGCTTTTGAACATCGGACAAAATATACGCAGAATTTTTCGCTCACGGGCTATCTCACAACGGATCGCTTCTTTCGACAACCGCTCCATGTACTGAAGCATTTTTTTTGCCGTTTGCAGATAAATGACGCCCGCATGGGTGGGCCTGAAAGATTTGTTTATATACCTGAAAAACTTCACTCCGTAACGATGTTCCAGAGTATGTATATATTTGCTCAGCGAAGATTGCGCAATCCCCAATTCTTTAGCCGCTTTGGAAACATTTTTATGTTTGGCGACTGTCGTCATATAACGCAGTTCGTCGAATTCCAAGGAATTCACCCCCCATTTGCGCTTATTGATAAAACCGTGATTATCCTGGAATCGCCGATAAACTGTTCCGTCATTTTTTCATGCGAGTTTTTACGGCGTTATTTTTTTGACATGCCCGTTTGAGCGTGCGATTCGCTGAATAACGCTGTCGCATCCTTTGCCGTCGACGAGCCTTTCCGCCTCCCTGCCAGCCTTGATTATAAGGTCAAAATTTACTCCGGTTCCTATCCCCATACCCTCGAGCATAAAGACCATATCCTCAGTTGCGACATTGCCCGTGGCGCCGTCGATATAAGGGCAGCCACCCAGCCCGGCAAGGGAAGAATCGTATTTAGTTACTCCAGCGCGCAGAGCGGCGTCTATCCCGGCAAGCCCCATCCCATAGGTATTGTGCATATGGAGCATCCAACTCACATCCGGAAATATTTTTTTAAGCTCTGTGAAGCGCGAATAAACGAGCTTTGGGTTTCCCAAACCAGCGGCATCAGAGAGGGAAATTTCCTCTATGCCTATATCTATAAAAGAGCGAATTATTTTACAAAGCCGTTCCAAGGGAACTAACCCTTCTTCCTCGAAAGGGGAACGAAACGGCAAAGAAATAGATCCGGCCATTTGCATCCCTGCGGCTTTCGCGATTTCGCTGATTGCGACAAAGTTGAGCATGGCGTCGTCAGTGGTCATTCCCGTGCCGCTCTTATGGTGGGCGTCGCTCGCGGAAATATTGATCTTTATTTTTTCACAGCCGCAATCCGCGGCTTCGCACGCCCCTTCAGGGTCGAAAACAAGAGCACGGTACGTAACGTACTCCCTTTTATTGAGTTTTTTAAAAACTTCAGGAGTATTGCGCATCTTTTTCATACTTTCATACGACGAAAACGCGCCAACTTCTATGTTTTTTATTCCAGCGTCCGCTATCATGTCCAACAGCCTCAATTTATCCTCGACTTCGATGACGCGGCCCGCGCTCTGAAAACCGTCTCTCGTGACATCCTCGCATATTGTGACCTTTTCAGGGTAAACGACACCGTTCATCACAACACCTCCCCTATGTTGTAAGCAGTACTTGCATCATTTCGAGATAACTGAATATATGCCTATTTTATCATGCTTCTGTCGGTTGTCCTCCGCGTCCGATTCATTCGACAAGCCTTTCGGTGATATCTCAATAATGAATAGAATAATTATCCCTGCTAGAAATACCAATATTTACGGAACGCCCGAGGTTTCAATCCTGTGGTTTGGGTGGAGCGCTTACCGTCAATCCGCCGCTTTGAAGTTGTAGAGCGGCTCGATGCGGTCGGCGATATCCGCCGTTGGCGCGATTTGGGCTATGATTTCGTCGGCGTTTTTATATGCCATGGGGGACTCGTCGAGCGTGTCCCGAACGACACAGGTGGAAAAAACGCCCTCCATGCACGCCAGATATTCGTCCATCGACAGAGTTACAAACGCTTTTGAGCGGCTCATCAGGCGCCCGGCGCCGTGAGGGGCGGATTCGTTCCAATCGGGGTTGCCCTTGCCGACGCAAATCAGACCTCCGTATCTCATGTTGATCGGAATGAGAAGTTTTTCGCCGGCCCGCGCCGACACGGCCCCTTTGCGCAGGATCATCGCCTCCGTGTCGATGTAGTTGTGAATCGTGGTGAAGCTCTCCTCCGGGCATAGATTCATTCCCTCTGTTATCACGCCCGTCATCGCAAGGCGGTTGAGGACGGCGAAACGCTGGATTATCTTCATGTCGTGGATATAATCGCCGAACAGCTGTCCCTCGACATAAGCCAGATCTTTGTGGACAAGTTTGGCAATCGGGTTGCGCCGCTGCTTCAGTTCTTCCACGGTTTTTTGTATCTCGCGTGCCCTGCCCTCCGCTTTCAGCCTGGCGATGGTCTCGCTTATCTGTGTCCTGGCATTCCCGCAGAGGGCTTTGAAACCCTCTTCCTGATAGTATTTCGCGACCTCGCCGCCGATATGGCGGCTGCCGGAATGGATTACGAGGTGCAGCGCGCCGTCCGTTCCGCGGTCGACCTCAATGAAATGATTCCCGCCGCCGAGAGTCCCGATGCTGCGGCGCGCGCGCTCCAAATTGACGTGCGGCGCGCATCGCAGGCCGTCCAGGTCCGCCTCGGCGGCGAGCGGGTGCTCCGTTTCGCGAATCTCCCGCCCGCAGGGTATTTTTTCGCGGATCAGGGCGTCGAGTTTCGCGAAATCCATCGTTCGTTCCGCGAGGCGCGTCGTCTCCATACCGCAGCCGATGTCCACCCCCACCATGCCGGGCACGATTTTGTCCCGAATTGTCATGGTCGTTCCGATGGTGCACCCCATTCCGGCGTGGACGTCGGGCATTATCCTTATCTTACACCCGGCGAAATCCTCCTGATCGCACATGACCTTGATCTGCTCTGCGGACATCTCGTCCAGCGCGGCGCAATAACAGACCGCCGCGTTGTGCGCGCCCTGAATTTCAATCATGGTTTTACTCCCCGACCACTCAAGCCGCGATGCCGGCGTAACGCTGAGAGTTCAGCACCTCCAGCATAAAGGCGTAGGGCGACAGCGTCCCGCTCGTCAGCATGGAAAAGACGCGGGGCGTACAGCCCGAAACCAGCACGACGCTCTGTTCGTTTTGCGTCACCGGCTGCTGCCGGTTGCGGCTGGCCACGTTCCAGAAAACCACTCTGGGAAGCGTGTAGCCGTTTCGCGCGAACAAGCCCTTCGCGTACTCGAAGTTGGTCGTCTTCGCGCCCGCCACCGAACAGTCGTCGAACTCCATGTCGGAGATGAAGTACAGCGTGGACGGCAGTTCTTCCTGAGGAACGCTGTTTTTGACTGCCGCGTTCAAGACGAGTTCGAACACTTTTTTGATATTCGTGTTCGCCACCTCATTGAAACTGTGACAGTAGCGCACCTTCTCGCAAATATCCCCGCCTCGGATCTCCACGAGCTGGGGATTGGCGGAGAACGTGATGAAATGGTTACGTAACGCTCCGGTGTTTCTTTCAGCGAAATAAATCCCGAGAGAAAGAGCCACCGCCGCCGGCACCGGATCGCTCACGTTCCAGTACATTGATCCCGAACCGTCTATCACGACGAGAGCATTTTCCCCGTTCGTGAAATCTTCCTGCGCTTTCCACGTCGCGTCGATGGCGCGGCGTTCGTCATCGGAGACCTGGCCGCGCAGAAGCGGCGCGATTATGTCATAGGGAGCGAGCGAGCCGGTGCGGAGCGTCGCTTCCCCGGAAGACACGCGGGCCAGAAAGTCGCTGTAACGGTCGCCGTCGTTGCGGAGAAACGCTTTGCGATACTTAAAGAGCGCCTTCGAAGGCTGTTTCTCGTAGTCGAACGTATAGTCGCGCTCGCGCAGGTTGTTTTCGATTATCCTGATGGAGGCGCGCAGACGCGACAGGGTCTTCCGGTACAGGGCGTCGTTCATGCCCAGGGCTTTCGCTATGCGCTTCGCATGTTTGACCGCGTCCCCGTTCGAAGCGTTCACCGAAGGCAGCCACTTCGCCAGCAGTGAGACCGAATTTCCCGGCGCCGCGCTTGTCTCCGTTTTTGTTTCCATGACGGCGAGGTCAGCTTTGAGCTGTTCCCCGATGAAGGTCAAAGCGTTCTTTTCGCAGTCCGTATCGAACAGTGCGAGCAGGTCGTCGAACCGTCCGTATTCCGGCACGTTCGAGATATTTTTCCTGGCCGATTCCGGCTCATTTACCGCAAGCCAGCGGAGAATGACGCGAAATACGCGCCGCTCTCCCAGTCCTCCGCGCACGTCTCGGGCGAAGAAGGCGAGTTTCATGGCCATGTCCGGATTTTCCGTGAACGCGCGCATGAAACGGACGGCGATCTCCTCGTCCGGCGCACCGCGAAGCGCGCCTATGGTGGCGAAAAGGTCGAGGCAGTCGGACAAAGTGCTCAAGTGAGTGAGTGCCTTGTTTTCCGTGTAAGTTTTATTAGCCTCTTTTTTCAGGAATTCCAGCATGGCAATCCCCTCCTTTGCTTTCAATAAACAAGGCGCCGTTTTGTGGATGCGGGCGGCTGATCCCGCGAATTCCTGCCCTCTCGGCAGGCGCCCGCCATTTCGGGCTAATCCGAACGTCATTGCTGTCGGCGCCTTTTTTTCCGCGGTACATTTTTTAACCGGCGATTTTACCGAAGAATCCGGCACATCTTTTCCGGCTCCCGAAAATTTGCTGTCTGTACCGCTCATAACGAAGCGCGATACGTACGATCCAAAGTCGTTAGCGATATTTGCTGTGCG
>JAISYN010000297.1 GCA_031269915.1 Synergistaceae bacterium | reverse complement strand
AGCTCCATCTTCTCCTTTATCTTGGGATTGCCCGCCGCCAATGCCTTTATCTCCGCGTAGCTCAGAACCGATTCGTCCACGTCCGCGCAGCTTCGGACGGGGTTCTTGCCCGTCATTATTTGCGAGACGAATTTCTGCTTCAATTCAATTGTTTGATAAAGGTAAGCGTCGAAAGACTTATGCTGACAAAGAAGTAGTTACTACTTCAATTTTACGAGTGCGGCCGGCCCGCTTGCGGAACGGTTTCGCGGCATGCGTGATTTTGAAGGGAGGCGGCGGGATGAAACATGGAGGGCGGGTTTTTACCGCCCTCTTATTTATACTCGCCAGGCACATTCACGAAAATCGCAGAAAAAAATCAGTAAAATATATGATTTTTTAGGAAGTATTTACCGTTAATTTATACTTTAAGTAAAATTATTTCCTTAAAGTAATTTTGGAGTAACGCTGACACAAAGGCACTCGTTATTATGGCGTATGTGAAGACGAAAATCACGGCAGTCTGCGTCTGCAGAGTAGTTGTCGTGTCATGGAGGGAATATGCCGGATTCAGACGAACATACCAAACCCGTAAATACGAGTGAAACGGGGCATACGGAGCCTCAAATCCCCGTTCAATCTTCCGCGCCTCCTCTGGTCGAGGCAGGTCTCGCCTGTCTAGTGACTGCCGCGCGCATCGCGGGTATTCCGGCGGATTTAGATGGCATTCTGCGCGCCTTTCCCTCCCGCAAAACCGAAGAAATCATTCTCATACTTCTCCGCGCCGCGAGGAAACTCGGATTAAAGGCAAAACACATTACGACATCCATAGACAGATTGGATAAACTGCCGTCGCCGTCGCTCCTGCTGTTCCCGGACGGCGAGACGGTCATCTGCCTCCGGGCGGAAAACGCGCCTCCCGAACACGAAAGCGACGAGGAATCCGTCAAAAAGGCCGCTCTCAATGGCCGGGTGGTACTGTTCCACCCGCGAGGGAAAAAGCCCTTTATATGGAGTTTCGAACAGCTTGCCGAAAAATGGGAGGGTGACGCCATACCATTGGCGAAACGCTTCTCGTTCGAGGATCTGAGCAAAAAATTCGGCATCGGCTGGTTCCTGCCGGTGATTCTCAGGTTCAAAAAGCACCTGAGCGAAGTCTTCATAGGCTCATTCTTCTTACAGACCTTCGGGCTCATCACCCCCCTCTTCTCGCAGGTCATAATAGACAAGGTGCTGGTGCATAAAGGTCTTTCAACCTTGGATATTTTAGTGCTGGGACTTGTCATAATAAACCTGTTCGAGATGATACTGACCGTCACCCGCACATACCTCTTCTCCCACACCACAAACAGGGTGGACGTCATACTCGGCGCCAAACTCTTCCGCCACCTGCTGGCCCTTCCCCTGCCGTTCTTCGAGGCCCGCACCGTGGGAACCACCATAGCCCGCGTCCGGGAACTGGAGTCGATAAGGTCATTCATAACAGGAACGGCTTTGACCGTGGTGTTAGATTTGATATTCACAGTCGTATTCGTCGCCGTGATGTTCTGGTACAGCCCGAAACTGACCCTGATATCGCTCGCGGCCATGCCGTTTTTCATCGCCCTTTCGGTTTTTGTCACGCCCGTACTGCGGGAACGGCTGAACAAAAAATTCGCCTGCAACGCGGAATCTCAATCCTATCTTGTCGAGATGGTCTCCGGCATACAGACGGTCAAAAGTTTGGCTATCGAGCCGCAGTTGAACAACAGGTGGGAAGGACTGCTGTCAAACTACGTCAATTCGTCCTTCAAAGCCGGTTTCCTCAGTGCCTGGGCAGGAAGCGCGGCGCACCTGATACAGAAATCCGCGTCTTTGGCCATCCTCTGGTTTGGGGCGAGGATGGTCATGAACGGGGATTTTACGGTAGGACAGCTCATAGCGTTCCAGATGCTATCCGGCAGGGTGACGGAACCGATATTACGGCTCGCCACTCTCTGGCAGGACTTTCAGCAGGCAAGGCTTTCGATAGAGAGATTGGGAGACGTTTTAAACTTCCCCGCCGAACCGGACATCTCTCCGGGAAGAAGCTCACTCGGAAGGATAAAGGGAAAAATAGAGTTCGAGCATATAGGTTTCAGATACCGCCTCGACGGCCCGCCGATTCTCGACGACATAAACCTTATCGTCGAACCCGGCACGACCGTCGGCATAGCCGGGCGCTCCGGCTCCGGCAAAAGCACGCTGACGAAACTCGTTCAAAGATTTTACCTCCCCGCGCAGGGGCGCTTGCTCGTTGACGGTATAGACCTGTCGCAGGTAGACCCCGTATGGCTCCGAAGACAGATAGGCGTCGTGTTGCAGGAGAATTCTCTTTTCAGCGGCTCGATACGTGACAACATAGCCGCCGTCGATACCGCCGCTTCTTTGGAGAAGGTGATATCGGCGGCGAAGATCGCCGGCGCTCACGACTTCATACTCGAACTCCCGGACGGATACGACACCCAGGTCGGAGAACGCGGCGCTTCACTCTCCGGAGGGCAGAGACAGCGCATAGCGATAGCGAGAACGCTCATGACCGACCCAAGGATACTGATATTCGACGAGGCGACCAGCGCGCTTGATTACGAGTCTGAAAGGATAATACAGAAAAACCTCAAGTCTATATGCAAGGGCAGGACGGTGTTCATAATAGCCCACAGGCTTTCGACGGTCAGAGGCGCAGATTTTATCATAACGATGGATAAGGGCAGGATAATCGAACGTGGCACGCACGAACAGCTGCTGAAACGCAACGGGCTTTACAGCTTCCTCAACAGACAGCAGGAATCGTTGGGCGATGATTCATCCGAATTGAGGATCGTATGATGAACGCGATACGGAAAACAAAAGATAAAAACCACGGAAAGATAATCGACATAAGAAACGGCTGGAAGGGGAACGAACTGGAATTTCTGCCCGCGGCTCTGGAAATAGTTGAGACGCCCCCGTCGCCGATAGGCCGGGCTTTACTCTGGATAATCGTATCGTTCTTCGTGGTAGCGATAACATGGTCGGTAATAGGAAAAGTCGATGAGGTAGCCGTGGCCCCCTGCAAGGTCATACCATCGGGATACACAAAAACTGTTCAGGCCGAGGACAAGGGCATAGTAAGAAAGATAAACGTGACGAACGGGACGCGCGTCAAAGCCGGCGACGTGCTAATAGAGCTTGACACCATAGCCACGGAAGCCGATATGTCCCGTCTGACTAAAGAGCGCGATTTTTACATACTCGACCTCGCCCGTCTCTCCGCCGAAAGAGAGGGTAAACAATTCACTCCCCCGGACGGAGTCGGAACGCCGGAGGAAAGGTTGCAGCAAGTGGAACTGTCGCGGGCGAGGACGATAGAGTTTCGGTCAAGAATGGACGCCCTTCGCCAGCGGGTTCTCATAGCCAAATCCGCGCTCGATAACTCCGTAAAACAGATGGAAAAGTACGAGGGCATACTGCCCATCGCCGCCGATCAGCGCAAACGGACGGAGGAACTTGCCGGGGACGGAACGGTTTCGCTTTTTGAACATCAGAATTATTTGCAAAAGGAGATAGAGATAAAACAGGACCTTCTCGCCCAGGGAGCGGAAGTGGAACGGAACAGGAGGGCCGTCACCGAAGCGGAGATGGAGGCGAAACGCGCCGAGAGCGAATGGCAGTCGGAGATTTCGTCAAGGATAGTCGATGACAGAAAGCAGTTGCAGGCCATAGAGGAAGAGCTGATAAAAGCCGAGGAGAAAAACAGGCTGAGCAGGATAACAGCCCCGATAGACGGCACGGTTCAACAACTTGAGATACATACGCTGGGGGCGATACTGACGCCGGCCCAACCGCTCATGCTCATCGTCCCGGAAGGCGAAAAGATAGAGTTCGAGGTATGGCTGGAGAACAGGGATATCGGGTTCGTTTACGCGGGGCAGGAAGCGGAGATAAAGGTGGAGACGTTCGGTTTTCAAAAGTACGGGACGCTCGGCGCGGTGGTCAAATCCGTCGCCACGGAGGCGAAGGAGGACGAGAAACGCGGGTTGATCTATCAGGCGTTTCTCGAAACGTCGAGGGATTATTACATCGTGAACGACAGGGAGGTATCGCTTCTTCCGGGGATGTCGGTCACGGGGGAGATAAAGATACGGCGGAAAAGGATAATCGAATATTTCCTCGACACGTTCAAAAGATACACGAGCGAGGCGTTGAGGGAGAGGACGTAACCAAAAAATGAAAAAAATACTTTTTATCATGATGTTTCTCCTGCTACTGTCAAATGTGACAGCGCACGCAGATGATGCCGTTCTCGATAAACTTCTCTCTTTGGCCGCCGAAAACAGCCCAAGGATATCCGCGGCCAGAGAGAGAATCAACCAGGCGCGCGCTGGCGTAGACGGCGTGGTGGCGCAAATGAGGCCGTCGCTCACGGGAAACGCTTATGGCAGATTATCTAACGAAACGCGCGAGCAGGGGCGGGAGGTTTATTCGGCGTCGCTGAGCCTCGTTCAGACACTTTACGCCGGAGGGAGTCTCAAGGCGAACAGGGCGGCGGCGCAACTGGCGCTCTCGGCGGCTAAGGCGGAGAGCGTTAG
>JAISYN010000237.1 GCA_031269915.1 Synergistaceae bacterium | reverse complement strand
ACATACTCCCACGGCTTTAGCCGTGGGAGTATGTCAACTGATTGTTTTGAATTAATCCGCCATGTGCGGAAAATTGATACAGCGGGGAGGGGAATAATTCTCCTTTACAGACCTCGGATTTACCCATCGTATCAGATTGAAGGCGCTTCCAACCTTGTCGTTTGTTCCCGAAGCCCTGGAACCCCCGAACGGCTGCTGTCCCACCATGGCTCCGGTCGTTTTATCGTTTATGTAAAAATTGCCGGCGGCGTACCTGAGTATTTCGGCGGCCCGCGCCGTGGCGTACTTATCGCGCCCGAAAATGGAACCCGTCAGTCCGTAGACGGATGTTTCGTCGCACAGCCCAAGCGTTTCCTCATATTTGTCGTCATCGTAGACGTACAGGCTCATCACGGGCCCAAAAAGTTCAGTTTCCATAGTTACGTACTTCGGATCGCGGCAGACAAGAACCGTCGGTTCGATAAAGTAACCTTTGGTCTTGTCATGTCCGCCGCCTGCCAATACTTCCACGTTCGGCGAGGATTTAGCAGCTTCGATATGGGATACTATGAAGTCGAACGACTTTTCGTCTATCACGGCTCCCATCAGGTTTTTAGGATCCGCGGGATCGCCCATTCGAATTGCCGCGACGAGTTCCAATATCCTCCGCCTCACATCCGGCCATATCGAACGCGGAATATAGCTGCGCGACGACGCGGAGCACTTCTGTCCCTGATACTCGAAAGCGCCCAGGGCGATTGCGGCGCTGAGCGCGTCTGGCTCCGCAGAATTATGCGCGAATATGAAATCCTTTCCGCCAGTCTCGCCAACTATTCTGGGATATGAGAGGTATCCGCCGAGATTCGCGGCTATCTGCCTCCATAGCGCGTCGAACGTCTCGTTGGAACCGGTAAAATGGAGTCCGGCGAAATATTTGTGAGAAAATACAGTCTCGCTGATAACGCTACCTGCGCCGGGAACAAAGTTGACGACCCCGTCCGGCAGCCCCGCCTCACGGTAAATTTGCATCAGATAATAGCTGGAAAGTATGGAAGTCGTGGCCGGTTTCCATACCGTTACGTTACCCAGCGCCACGGGCGCCATGTTGAGGTTGCAGGCTATCGCCGTAAAGTTGAACGGAGTCACCGTGTAAACAAATCCTTCCAGCGGCCTGAGTTCTATCCTGTTGAACGTTCTGGCCGACTGAACGGGCTGAAAGAGGCTGAAAAGTTCGGATGCGTTGAATGAATTGAAGCGCAGGAAATCGCACACTTCGCATGAGGAGTCTATCTCGGCCTGCCAGAAGTTCTTGCTCTGGCCGAGAATAGTGGCCGCGTTGAGTGTGTCGCGATACTTCGTGCTGATGAGATCGGCCGCTTTAATGGCTACGGAAACTCTTTCGTCCCACGGAAACGCAGCCCACTCTTTTCTCGCCGCGAGCGCCGCGTCGATAGCCATCTCTACTTCTTTCTTCCCAGCCTTATGGAAGAATCCCAGCTTGTGACGATAGTCATGCGGCATCGTCACGTCGGCCGTATTTCCCGTTTTGATTTCCCTGCCGCCGATTATCAAGGGTATTTCCACCTCTACCGAACTCTGCCGTTTAATCTCAGCCAGCAGCGATTCAGCCTCCGGGCTTCCAGGTCTGTAATCGCGCGCCGGCTCGTTAGTCGGCCTTTCCAGTCTGTATATTGCGTTGTTCAAGAAAACAACCTCCTGATTGTGTTTATTTGCAACAACATTGCATTTACATATATTATCACAAGCAAAAAACGATGTAAATCCTCCTCTCGGGGTTATTTTATTTTGAAGCTATACGCCCTTTCCCCGCCGACCGCTATCATACGAGGCCGCGCTTCAGCCGCTTTTTTTGAGTCCCGCGAAGGAGGCGTGCTTTCGTATGAGCCGGTTGACTGGGAACCGCATTCGTGTCGCCTCGCTGTCAAGAATTTGCCATAAAAAAACCGCCCCCCGAGGGAGCGGCTGGGTTAAAATGCCTGTCACGACAGGCGATTAACCGCGTTTTCAGTCTAAAGATTCAATTCTTTCGATACAGCTGACTGCAAGAGCCGCGAAAAATTCAAATCAGCTTCGTGTCCAAGCTCGTCAAACCAAGCCGGAAGAGTAACCATGCGGTTTACAGAGCGATCCTCCCATCTCGTTTTCGCGCCTCTCCTTGAGATACTCCCATTGCTACAAGGGGAGTATCTCAAGTAATTGCTCCGAAACACGGCGCGAGAGCGCCTGTGACGCCTATCCGCGCCGAAAACAACCCGCCGGATTTAAAACGCCGCTATCCTGCCGCCGTACGTCACGCACTCCTGCTCGCTTTCACCGTCCGGCGTCTCATGCGCTATAAGACCGTCGTCCAGCAGATTAATACCGGCATCTTTCATGCGCGCCGCCCAATTGCGCATCCATTCTCCGTCGCCCCATCCGTACGACCCGAAGATGGCTGCCTTGCGTCCCGCGAGTTTGGGGATCACCGCGTCTACAAAAGGCTCCATCTCGCTCTCCTCGATCACCTCCGAACCCATGGAAGGCGAGCCCAGCACCACGACGCCGTACCCGTCAATTTCGCCCGGAGAGGCGGCCGACACGTTTTTGCACGTTACCTCGGCTCCGGCGTCCGCCGCGCCCTTAGCGATGAGTTCGGCCATCTTCTCCGTGTTCCCAGTCCCCGACCAATAGATTATACCTATATGACTCAATTGAATCCCTCCTTTTTAGAATTCCGTTTCAGAACGTTTTTTACGGATCAACTCGTAATAGACGAGTTTATCCGTATCAGAATTATTACACGTAACCCGCCTCTTTGAGAGTCGTCGCGGCGACATCGGTCTCGGCCTTTCTGTATTCGTCGAATTTCCTCATGGCGTAACTCTCGTCGCCGTAGACCTTCCAATAACCGGTGGCTTTCGAATCCCTGCCGCCATTCTCGATGAAGCCCTTTACGTCGTCCAGCGGATACCCGAGAAACACTCCGATTTCATGGGGCATGCCCGCCCGAAATCGCTCTATCAGAGTCTTGACGCAACCGCTCGGGAAATCGCCAGCGCAGTCGTACCCCATATTCTCCAGGAACCGGACGGTGTCCTCGCCGGATAGATGCAGCGCCAGCAAGTCGGTTCTATATATAAACAGAATAACGGAACGCTCAGTGAAGGACATTTCCTCGAATTCGACGCCGAAACGCCGCGACAGGCCGTTTTTTTGAGAGCGCCACGCAAGCCTCATATCCTCTCCGTTTCTCGATACGTTCAGCAGAATTCCGCACCGCAAACCTTTTATGAGAGGAGCGGCGAAACAGGCGATCATAGCCTCGACGAAGGCCGCTTTGTCCTGCGTCTTTAAAAACAGCATAAATTTCTGCAAGACCGGCATACGAAAACCTCCCGCCTTAAACGGCGGCATCGGCCGGTTTATAAATCTCCGGCCGAACCGCTCGCTTTATCTGTCCCAGGACGCCGTTTAATCGACTCGGAATACGAGAGTGCCCCTGTAGCGTATGCCCTTCCATTCGGGATACCTCTCGCTATCGAGATGATCACGCCGGCTATCGCCATCGAAACAATTTTTCCCACATACTTTGAAAACATCCGCATAACCCCTTTTCCATCTGAGTCAGGTAATTTTATTATATGAAACAAACTTAACCGAATCAAATCACACGCGCGCAAAACCATGTAAATTTGTTTCCGCTAACATTATTGGCGATACGGACGAAGATGTCAATGCTCGTTCCCCTCGAAGTTGCTTATAAAAAGCTGACGGGAGGGAGGATATTTTCATTTTGCGGCGGTTTTGGCAAGCAATTTTACGGATAAATTTGTGCACACAAACACTTTTAAAGGGATTTATATCGCGTCAGATCACCCGTTTTCGTCATCCTCGTACTCGCCGGAGAGTTTTTCAAAGCGTCTGGGCCGATAGCGCGCCCGTCGCTTTGCCGTAACGCAATATGGTCTTCTCTCGCTTAAAAAACGATTGCGGCTTCAGACTCCTGCCGCCTGGATACCGCCAGTTCCACCCGGCGGTTCATCTGACGGCCTTCAGGCGTGCCGTTGTCCGCCACGGGCTGATATTCTCCGTAGCCTCGGGCGCTGAACAGGCCGGGATCGAGTTCGGTGTTCTCCAGCAGGACTGCCAGAAAGTTGAAGGCGCGCTCCATGCTGAGATACCAGTTTGACGGGTAGCGGGAAGTGTGTATCGGCACGTTGTCCGTGTGCCCCGTTACAATGATCTCCAAGGGGTGTTCCGCGTCCTGGTTGTCCATCAGGAGAGCGGACAGGGCGCCGGCTTGATTAACCATATCGCTGGTTATCGCCGCGCTGCCGGACTGGAACCATATATCGCTTTTGAGCGTGATCATCACATTCTCGCCGTTGAACTCCAGCCCTATGGTACCCTCCAGCGAACTGTCGCTCACGTATCGCTCCAGCGACGCATAGAGATTGTCCATCTGGTTTTTGAACGCGCCGCCGCCGCCGTCTTCTCCGGCCTGCCGCCGCGGCTGGGGCGGAGGCGGAGGCTCGGCGAGATTCACCGGCGTGAGAGCGCCTTCCGGGAACATCTCTATGATATTGCTTCCTTCCGAGACTCCGAAGGCGCTGGAGAAGGAACTCATGATCGCCTTGAACTTCTCCTCCTGGATCGTGCTGGAGGCAAAGAGAACTATAAAAAGCGCCAGAAGCAGCGTCATCAGGTCAGAATAAGGGATCAGCCAGCTTTCGTCCGCGTGTTCCTCGTGCGGTTCTTCCTTGCGTTTTGCCATGATCATTTGCCCTCCGGTTTGAGTTCGGCTTTAGCAGCTTCCATCCTCTCCCGTTCCGGCACAGGCAGGCTTACCATGAGACGTTCCCGGAGCATCGTCGGGTTTTCCCCACTGGAGATGCCGAGTACGCCGTCGAGTATCAGCTCTTTAATGAACGCCTCCTGCTTGGACTTCTGTTTCAGCCGGTTAGCGAAAGGGTGCCACAGCACATATCCAGTGAAAATACCGAGAAGCGTGGCGATAAAAGCCGCGGAAATGGCGTGCCCCAGAGCTTCCGTGTCTCCCATGTGGCTCAGTGCCGCTATGAGCCCCAGGACTGCTCCGAGAACCCCCAATGTCGGCGCGTACATGCCGGCCTGAGTAAATATCTGGGCGCCCGCGGCGTGCCGGAGCTTCATGGCGTCTATCTCGGCGTGCAGATTTTCGCTGAGCTTCTGTATGTCCGATCCCTCCAGCGTCATCGAAAAGCCCAGCTTCATAAACGGATCGGGGATTTCTTCGAGCTTTTGCTCCAGTATCAATATCCCTTCCTTGCGAACCATCTCCGCCATCGTTACCAGTATCCCTATGGCTTCCCCGGCCGAGAGGAATTTCTGCCGCCCGAACAGAACCTTGACCAGTCTCCCCGTCTTTTTTATCTCGCTGCCCGGCGTCGCTATGATGACAGCCCCGGCGGTGCCGACCAGGATTATGAAAAAGGCGGCCGGATTGTTCAGGGCGGAGAGAGGAACGCCTTTGAAATACATTCCGATCAGGAGCGCCGCGAAACCGGTTATGATACCAACTACCCCCATTACATCCATGGAGCCGCTCACCACCTTTGAGAACTGTCAGCCGAACAACCGCTTCCGCGGTTTTCATCGCCTGAGGCTTCCCAGATATCCGCCTATCGGCAACGACAGCAATCCACCCAAAAAACCCGCGGGGCCGAATATTTCGGTGAAAAGAAGCACAGGGACAGCGGCGGTTATCGTAACGACGTATCTGAATATAAGATTGATAATGAAGCTCATCACGGCTCTTTCCCCGCCGGGCTTCATCATCCTGGAAAACGATCTCGTCATCATGCGCGCCTTCGTCATCGAACAGGCCCACCCGACCGCAAGTCCGGAGGCGAATCTCCCTGGGCCCTCGATCCTGACGCCGAAAACGCTCAACCCTATATCCGCCGTCAAAAACGCCGCGCACACCAGCGTCAGAGATATCGCAAGACGCCGCGCCGCCCTCGTCAGCTCGTATCCGCCGCCTTCAAACTCCCCGCTATTCGCCGCCATCGCCGGCGCCGCGCATGTCTTCGCCGAATCCCACAATGCCCGCGCGCCCCTTGATTATAGAGTAAGCGCTCACGTCGACTCGAACCAGCGCGCGGCGCAGCCCCAGCTCCATTATCTGTATGTCCGTGCTCCCCTTTTGCTCCTCTTCGGCGAGCGCTGTCTTCTCCCGCGCGATATCTTTGATGGTCTGCTTTATCCTGTTCGGATGATCCGCGATCTCGGAGACTACGGTGACCTCGTCGTCCAACACGGAGGCGACGCCTCCCAGGACGACCAGAGTATGCGCCTCCGAGTTACTGCGATACGCCAGCAGACCCTCGTTGAGCGTCGCCGTGAACGGTTCGTGTCCGATCTGTATGCCGGCGTCTCCCTCCGTCGATCTGAATATGACGTAATCAACCTCTTGATCGCAGAGCGAACCGCGCGGAGTGAGCACTCTCAACCTGAGTTTTTTATCCGTTCGTTCTTCCATGATAGACCCTCAGCTCTTCAGGCTGTCCTCTGTCCTTCCTTCGCGCTCTTTATCACATCGTCTATCGACCCGGCGTTGAGGAAGTGGTTCTCCGCCACCCCGTCGAACCTTCCCTCTATGATCTCCCTGAAGCCGCGCAGCGTCTCCGGCAGCGGGACGTACCTGCCGGAGACGCCCGAAAAATTCTCGGCCACGAAAAAAGGCTGAGAGAGGAAACGCTGT
>JAISYN010000191.1 GCA_031269915.1 Synergistaceae bacterium | reverse complement strand
CTGTTGGGGACATTAGAGAAGACGTAAAAAGCGCGCCGGAGAGAAAAAACAGGACAAAGAACCAGGGGTTTTTCTTCACCGTTCTGCTTGTTACGAACATAATCGCGAGGCGCTTCGTTAGCCCTTCTTTGTTCAATGCGTGTCCTATCATGAAACTCGACATTAGGAATACGATGATCCAATTTCCCATGGCAGAAGCGAACACCGACGAGGCCGGTATTCCACTGAAAAGCGCCACAGAAGCAATGCAGAGAAAACACGGCCACTCCAGAGCGACAAAGTTCCAGAGAATTAGGCATCCTATGCCTGTTCCCAATATAGCCATTCCTTCCCGGCTGATTCCGGTTATGGAAATCTGTGACATTGCGAACATTATTACTAATGCTGCTACTGTGAAAAATTTCTTCACGCGGCCGTGATGTTATCCTTTGCGGCGATGTTTCGCGAAATATGACCTCGCGGATTCGATGCATCTGAACGCGTGCTCCGCGTAGCCCAGTTCGCGCGCGCGTTCCTCATGAGGCAGTTCTATGGAGAGCGGTATCTCGGGAATGCGATTTACTATCCCGGCTATGTCTATTCCTCCCTCGCCGATGTAGAGGCGCTCCGCCCGGCCGGTTCTAATTAGGGCGTCCGTATCAGTGATATCCGGTATTTCCTTCGGGCCGTCGCAGAGGTGAGCGAAATGGAACCATTCGTTGGGAATGCCGTCCAGATCCTCATAAGCGACTCTGGAACGGTTGAAATGCAAAGTGTCTATCATTATCCCGCAGTTGTCCCGCTTTGCCGCTTTCAAAACTTCGCTCGCCTCCTTGAGCGTCTTTATCGCCGACCAGGTGACGAACTCAAAGTCGACCGTCAGTCCGTAACCTTTGGCGAGGTCGCATAGCTCGGCGTAAAAATCGACGATGTAATCGCGTTCGGGCGTCCATGCGCTTGTCAGCAAATGACGCCCTCCCAATTCCGCGGCTGCTTCCATTCCCGGGACGTAATCGCACGGGCGTTTTTCGCGCACGATGCGGGCCAGTTCCACGTCGAGAACTTTCATGCCGGTGTCGGTGAGCGCGCGCTTGGTCTCGGCCATCAGTTTTTTGTCCTCTGCCAGCGGATATTTAGGTTCTCCTGCCGTTCCGACCGCGATGGCGCGGAAACTGACGTAGTCGTAGCCAGCGCGGTGCGCGATGTACGTCATCTCCGGGGGCGGACATCCCAATACGGTCAAATGCGCCAATGAATATTTCTTTTCATCATATTCCACGATAAGATGCCTCCATGTGATAGAGAGTTATAATTCCTATAAACGGGAATATCTTTCTTTTAATGAAATTATAATTTATTTTATAGCATTTATTTCCGTTTGTCAAATTTTAAACAGTTATTCCAAAAAATTATTCCATTGAATGGAAATACCGTTCAATTACGCCTGCTGGAGCGCGATTTTTTTACACAACTTTAACTCCGGCTTAATTTGTCCCTCACATGCTATTGGTAGAGTTGAACCACAAACTACTACGGAGGTGTGTGATTTCATGTTGTTCCGAAGACTGTTGCTTGCAATCGGTATTGTCGTGTTGTGCGCCGCCGCGTCCGGAGCCGCGGAGCCTGAGCTTGTCGTGCTGCCGATCGACAGGACCAAGTTTCTCGCGGGACAGAAGTTCGATTTGGAGGTCGAGTTTCGCGGAGCCGTGGACGGCGAGATCAAATTGCTCATAAACGGAGAAAGCGCGGAAAAGTTTTTTGGCAAGGCCCCGGTGATCAAGCGCGGGGATGCGCTGAGCAGCTGCAGGTTCAACGGCGTATCGCTGAACGGGCCGGGATCTGTCAAGCTGGAAGCCGAAGCCGTGAGTGGAGGAAAGTCCTGGAAAAAGAGCGTGGAATACACAGTGGCCGCCCCTCAGCCGCAAAAAGCCAAAAACGTCATACTCTTCATAGGAGACGGCATGGGCCTGCAGAGCAGGCAAATAGCGCGGATTTTGTCCAAAGGTATCACTCAGGGCAAGTACAACGGGCTTCTCGAGATGGAGATGCTGAACGGCGGCACGGCGTTCATTAACACGTCAGGATACGACGCGCTCGTCACCGACTCGGCTAACGCCGCGTCCGCGTATGCCACCGGGCACAAGTCGGTGGTGAACGCGATGGGCGTCTACGAAAATTCGGACCCCGATCCGCTCGCTCATCCTAAAGTCGAGAACATCGCGGAACTGGTGAGACGCGCGCGCGGCATGTCCGTAGGGCTTGTCACGACGTCGAACATCACCGACGCGACGCCCGCTGCGATGGTGGCGCACACGAGACGCCGCGCCGAGCAGAATTTCATCGCCGGGGAGATGCTGAAGGCCGACGTCGTCTTCGGGGGAGGCTCGTGGCAATTTTTGCCTCAGAGCACGCCGGGTTCTCGGCGCAAGGACGACCGCGATCTCATAAGCGAGTTCAAATCGAAGGGTTATGCGTTCGCGGGAACGCGGAAAGAGCTTCTGGCCGCGGACGGGGATAAGATACTGGGGCTTTTCAATCTCGACAACATGAACGTATATCTGGACAGAGAAATATTGAAAAACCCCGAGGTGATCGGCAATTTCACCGATCAGCCGAACTTGATGGAGATGACCCGGAAGGCCATCGACGTGCTGAGTGAAAATAAAGAAGGATTCTTCCTCATGGTGGAAGGCGCCTGCATCGACAAACAACTTCACGCGATGGACTGGGAACGCTCCGCGTACGACACCATCGAGTTCGACAAAGCTATAGGGGTTGCGCGCGAGTTCGCGGCCAAAGACGGATCGACGCTGATTGTGGTGACAGCCGACCACTCCCACGGCGTCAGCATAGTCGGAACGTATCACGAGCGCGACGGCCGTACGGGGCGTGAAGCCGTGCGCACATACGCGAATTCCATATATCCTACGTTCAGTGATTCGGACGGCGACGGTTTCCCCGACAACCCGGCGCCCGACGTGACGCTTGCCATCGGGTACGCCAACCACCCTGACTATTACGAGGATTTCAAATTCCATACGACGCCCGCGGCTCCCACTATAATGTCCGGCGACAAAGCGGTCGCGAACGCGAAGCGGGCGCAACCCGGGGTCATGTATATGGGCAACATCCCCCTGAACGAATCCCAGGAGGTCCATACCGCGGACGACGTGCCTCTTTCCGCTGACGGGCCGGGCGCGGATTATTTCAAAGGGGTCATGGACAATACGGAGGTCTTCTTCGGCATGGTGCGCGCTCTCGGACTCGACCCGGCCGGCAGGTAACGTGGAAACAAGCTCGCCTTTCACCACGAGAGAGGCGGTTCCCCCGCCTCTCCTCTTCAAATACCGGATCGCGGGATATTTCGCGGTCATCCTCGCAGTTTTCTGCATGTCCGCTCCAGCGGCGGGGCTCGCGGGAGCGGAGAAGGTGAGTTTCGGTGAAATGTACGGCGGGGCGTCGTCGCTGGGGATAACGCTGTCCGAAAAATTGAAATCACTGGAGGGGAAGGCAATCGTGATGGAGGGTTTTATGGCGCCTCCGCTCAAACCCACGCTCAGCTTCTTCGTGCTGACCAGAATTCCCATGTCGATCTGCCCGTTTTGTTCGTCCGACGCGGATTGGCCCTACGACATAGTGGTCGTGCGGCTCGAACGTCCTGTGACGGCGCTTCCCTTCGATCGCCCGATCCGGGTGGAGGGTATATTGGAACTGGGTTCGGAGATAGATTCCGAAACGGGCTTCGTCAGCCTCGTTCGCATACGCGCCACCAGACTGGAGGAAGTTTGAAGATGCCAGACGCCTCGTCCCCGCTGTTGGAAATAAGAGGTCTCCGGCACTATTACAGGCAGCCCGACGGCGCCAGACATCAGGCGCTCAAATTGGACCGCCTGAGCGCCTGTATGGGCGACGCGCTGGTCGTGAGCGGCCCAAGCGGATCGGGGAAGACCACGCTCCTTCATATTCTGGCCGCCCTGATTCGCCCTACGGAGGGTGAAGTCCTGTTCGGGGGGCGTAACTTGAGCGATCTCGGAAAGTCGGAGTCGTCCTGGCGCGCCGAGTCCGTGGGGTACGTATTCCAGGAGATGAACCTCCTTCCCGATTTCAATGTGCTGGAGAATCTGCTGATAGCGGCCGAAATATCGAATATGCCGCGCGATGCGGCGCTCGATCGGGCGGATGTCCTCCTGGAACGGCTCGGTCTTGAGGATCGAAAAAAGAGCCGCCCATATAGGCTGAGCCTGGGAGAACAACAGAGGACGGCGGTTGCCAGGGCAGTTCTCCACTCGCCGCCGCTCGTCCTGGCGGACGAGCCTACCTCCAGCCTCGACGCCGAAAATTCCGGCATAGTCATGAGCCTGTTACTGGAACTGTGCGGGGAGTCCCGCTCATTGCTGATAGTAGCGACTCACGACGAATCGGTGAAAAGGAGTTTCCCGTTTCTCGTCGAACTCGAGAAGCCCGGAAAAGATCCTTCCAAAGGAGTTTTGCCGTGAGAGTCTCCACAGTGGTCCGCATATCGCTGCGGCATTTGATCTCCAGGCCGTTTCAAACATTTTCGTCGATTTCCGTCATAGCTTTGTCGGCCGCTCTTGCCGTCATACTGATGCTGCTGGCTCATGGGCTGGTAGGGGGTTTAACCCGCGCTGTGGAGCCGTTCGACATTGTAGTGAGCGCGAAGGGCAGCCCGTATCAGCTCGTGCTGAACGCGGTTTTTTTGCAGGACGCGCCGGCCGGCAACATAGAGTGGGAGTCCTACGCGGAACTGAGGGACGACGCACGGGTCGATCTGGCTGTTCCTCTCGGCTTCGGCGACAGTTACAGGGGATTTGAGATAGTCGGGACTACCGGGGAAATTTTGCGGATACGCGGGGGCCTGTCGGATTCGCCGTGGCTGAGGGTTAAAGAGGGTAGATGGTTCGAGCGCCAATATGAGGCGGTGCTCGGCGCTCGGGCGGCATCGGAGTCGGGCCTCGCAATCGGCGGCAGGTTCAGAACGTCCCATGGGATAACCGGATACGGAGACGAACATGAGGAGTTTTACGAAGTGGTTGGAATCCTTCACGATGTCATGGGGCCGTACGATAGGGCTGTTTTCGTAAATATAGAGGATATATGGGCCGCGCACGAAAGGCACGGGGAAAACGAGGGCGGCGAACGCGAAGTGACGGCGGTTCTTATCCGTCCCGTCTCATACGCAGGCGCGTACAGCCTTGCGGCCTCGTATCAGCGAGACGAGCGCAGGCAGTTGGTTTTTCCGGCTCAGACCGCGGTGCGCCTCTTTTCGATGATCGGCAGGGGAGAGGAATTTCTTTCAATCGTCGTTTACGCGGTTTCGGGTTTCGCTCTGCTCGTTACGCTGCTAGCGCTCTACTGGTCGAGCGCCGGAAGAAAGAGGGAACGCGCGCTGCTTCGCGTGCTCGGCGCATCAAGGAGAGATATTCTGATGATCGCATGGCTGGAGGGGACTTTTTCGATCCTGGCCGGCGCCGTCATCGGGGAGATCCTCGGGCGCGCCGGGACTTACGCCGTTTTTAAACTGCTTCACAGCGTAACAGCCATCTATCCGCTAGCTCCGATGACGGTGAAAGAGCTTGCCATTCCAGCCGCGCTGTCCGCGATCGGATCGCTCTGCGGGTTTGCCGTCACCGCGGGCGACAGGAGCGCGGACATAGCGCGCGGCGCATGATCGTGGATTGGCGTCGTCAGACTTGAAAATTGGCCACTTCCTCTTCCATTTCGGATGCAAGCCTTGCCAGGTCGCTGCAGGCCGAGGAAAGTTCCTCGGCCGTTGCCAGTTGTTCCTCAGTGTTCGCCGTCACGCTCTCCACGTCCGTGATATTCTTCACGCTTATATCGTTTATGTCGCTTATGAGCGAGGCTAAACTGCCGTTGCCTTCGGTGATCTTCTCGACAGACGACGATATGCCCTGTATCTGGTCTGACAGGGAGATGATCGCGTTGGCGATTCCGGAGAAGGTCCTCCCCGCTGAATCGACTACCTCGATGCCCGCGGATATCCCGCTCTCCGCCGATTTCGCCGCGTCAACCGCCTGGCTCATTTTGTCCTGGTTGTTCGCGATCAGCGTGGCTATCTGCGCCGCGGCGCTGTTCGAGCTTTCAGCGAGGCTCCTCACCTCTTCAGCGACCACGGCGAAGCCCCTCCCATGCTCTCCGGCTCGCGCCGCCTCTATTGCCGCGTTCAGCGCAAGAAGGTTCGTCTGCTGCGCTATGGACGCGATCAAATTCACTATCTCTCCGATCTCTTTATAGCCGTCCGCAAGCTCCACGACTGCGTCCTTGACGGACGACGAGCCCCTGCCTATCTCCTCCATCTGCTCCATGGCCTTTTTGACGGACGACTGGCCGTCCCTGGCGTTTTCGGACGCTTCCGAGGCGATATTGCCCACATCAATGACGGTTGTGAGGACATTTTGAGTGATGCCCGATATCTCGTTCGCTATGGAGTGGACGTTCTTCGTAGAGTCGGCTTGCGTTTGGGTGCGTTCCGTGATGTCTACCATAGCGCGGCTCACCGATTCGGCGGCCGTGGCGGCGCTCTGTGAACCCATCTGCAGCTCCATACTGGAGGACGCCAGATGTTCCGCGCCGGATTTGACCTTCTTTATGAGGACAGACAGGCTGTCTCTCATCAGAGCAAACCCATTGGCCAGCTCGCCGGTCTCATCCTCGGATCTCACGTTGACGGCACGCTCCCTCAAGTCTCCGTTCGCCATCTTCAGGCACTCATCCCTGATCAGGGCTATGGGCGCGGCCACCCTCCCGCTGATCACTATTACGAACGCCACCCCTACGACGACGAATACGGCTGAGATCGCCGTCATGATCATAGCGAGCATGTTCACGTCCCTGTTGATCTCAGAGACCGGAGCCACCACAGAAAGGAGCCAGTGCTGTCCTCCCGCGAGGGAGACGGGGGCAAACACGGCGTCGTATTCGGTGCTGTCGTAGGTGTAAACCCCCAATACCTCCCTGTCCCAGCTCAAGGATACCTCACGGAATAAATTTATCAGCCTGTCGTCAAGCTCAGAATCGCCGAAATTAATTTCCGGATCCGCTTTTTTCTGGCTGATGTTCAGTTTCCCTACGATATTGGGCAGTCTGGGCGCCGATATCACGAGGCCGTGGCTGTCCATTATGAAGCTGTAGCCGCTCTCCTTGAACTGTTCCCTCTCGATGATGTGGCTCATCCTTTCGAGGTCGTACGTCACCCCCAGCATCCCGACAAGCTCGGCGCCGTTCATTACCGGTTCGCAAACCACTATTGATGGTTTGCCCGTTGTTTTGGATATCAAGACCTCCGACACATACGACGACTTCGTGGATGAAACTTTTTTGAAATAGTCCCTGTCGCGCGCGTCGAATTCCGTGTTGATCGAGCGAATCGCGTCCCCGTCCGGCCAGACGAAGAACAGGACGTCCAATGTGCCTATCGCGTCAAACATATCAGCCAAGACGGAGACTATCGCGTCCTTGTCGCGCCCCTCTTTTATAGCCTGCATATTCGCTATTATCTTGAGATCTCCGGTGATCGACTCCATGTTGCCCTTCAGGCGCTCGACGTAGCGGGAAGCGATGGCGCTCGCCTCGGCGTGGACCTCGGAAGAGAGGATGGTCCTGGACACGTTATAGCTGATAAACGACAGAACGAGAAAAGAAATCACGAACATTGGAACAAACGCGCGCAGTAACTTTGATTTTATGCTTTTTCCCCTCAATGACACCATAAATATAAACCTCCCGCGATTTTGTCAGTAACCCTGGCAGTCTGTCTGTTTCGGAACTAAAATTTCTATAATCCTCATTATAGATTATCGGCGAGAGAAATCACAAGGGTAACACATCAGTGCAAACGTATCAAAGGAAAATTATGAAAAGAGCGCGGGAAGCTTGCTCTTTGCCGGGTTCGGGCTGCGTCCGAGATTTTGATCCTGTGGTTTCCGCTGGGCGAATGACAGTGATCCCATGAAGGAGTAGAATAATCTATTAAAGCGGATATCTTCAATTGGAGGGCGGACTGAATGCCAAAAGAAACAATAGGTTTTATCGGCGTCGGGGTGATGGGCGGCGCAATGGCGGGACACCTGATCGATTCGGGTTACAGCCTCAATGTCTATAACCGGACGCGTGAAAAGAGCGACGGTCTCGTCGAAAGAGGAGCGGTGTGGCGTGACTCGCCCGGTGAAGTGGCGGCGCACAGCGATATCGTGATAACGATCGTGGGGTATCCGAAGGATGTGGAGGAAGTATATCTCGGGCATGGCGGGATAATTGAGCGCGCCGCGAAGGGCGCTCTGCTGATCGATATGACGACGTCCAGCCCCGCGCTCGCCGTGCGCATCAGCGAACGCGCGCGCGAACGCGGAGCCGGCGCGTGCGACGCTCCAGTTACGGGCGGCGACAAAGGCGCGCGCGAAGCGACTCTCGCCATACTCGCCGGTGGGGAAGAGGTCGATTTCAAGCGGGCGCTGCCGGTATTCCAGGCTATGGGAAAGAAGATAACTCACTTCGGGCCCGCCGGCTGCGGACAAACGGCGAAACTCGCGAACCAGATAATCATCGCCGGAACCATGCTGGGAGTGTGCGAGGGATTGGCTTTCGCGAAAAAACTGGGCATAGATCCGGAGAAACTTCTGGACTGCGCGTCATCCGGGAGCGCTGGAAGCTGGAGCCTGGCGAATTACGGACCCAGGATACTGAACGGCGATTTTGCCCCCGGATTTTTCATCAAACACTTTGTAAAGGATATGAAACTGGCGCGTGAATCCGCGGAAGGGTCGGGAATATCGCTCGAAGGTCTGCGCGCCGCGCTCGCTCAGTACGAGAAAGCCGCGGAGGAGGGCGGCGGCGAAAACGGTACTCAATATCTTTACAAGCTGTACGACAAATAGACGTTCCCACACCCGAATGAGGCCGGCATAAACCCCTTTAATAAGCGGGTATGCCGGCGCGCTGTTCTATTTGAAATTGGGTTAACGTGAGCAATGAGCAATTAGAACTATTTTCATCACTATCCCTTGAACTACTTCAAATTTTGTAATACACTCGACAAGTAATTACGTAATTTAATTAAATTACGTAATTTTAATTAATTACGTAATTTTAATTAATTATGGTGTGATATCTTATGAACAGGGGAGCTGGCGATTACCGGGCAGCTCATGGTAACAAAAAATCAGCGTAGGCTATGGCGGGTGAGTTCGATGTTATTAATGAGAAAAAGCGGTATTACGAGGTACACGGCCGCGATTGTACTGGCTATGTTCGTTTCTCAGATTTCGTTTCCGGTTGTAGGTATTCCCAGGGCCGAGGCGGAGTGGGGCGATCTGGATGGGACGGCTCTCCGCAAGGAGAGCGAGGTAATCCTGGAGGACGATCAGATGCTCAACGCCGACAGGGAGACCCAGATGATGGCGAACGTGCTCATCATGATGGAGGCCACGGCGGGTATGCAGTTTTCTCCCACCACGGTCATGCCGTC
>JAISYN010000171.1 GCA_031269915.1 Synergistaceae bacterium | reverse complement strand
CTGAAAGAAGATTTGTATTAATTAATTGATAAGGAGGCGGCAACCGAATGAGTGTAAGCATTATCCACAGTAAATGCAAATGCTGCAAAGCCTGCTATACAAATTGCCCGGCCGACGTCATCGGTTGGGATACGCGCGATAACCATCCCTTCATCGCCCACGTCGACGAGTGTAATCACTGCGGCGTGTGCGCCATGGAATGTCAGTACGGCGCGATCAAACACGTACTGCCGCCGTCCGCCAGGACGGAGATCAACAAGCGATATATCTCGCCGGTGTGGGCGCCGCAGAAGCTGGAATGGCCGGCGGACTGGCTGCCTCTCATGGGCGAAGGGCGTTCAACGAGCATTAAATAACGGTTCGACGGCGGTAACGATAAATGGAGGGCTGCTATATGCGCATTGAAGATTTGGTAAAACCAGGAATCCGCAATATCCCGCCGTATATCCCCGGCCGCGCGTCGGAGAGCACTCTGCTTCCCGGCGTCGCGGAGATTCTGCAGCTCGGGTCCAACGAAAACCAGCTGGGAACGTCGCCAATGGCGATTGAAGCGATGCAGAAGGCCATAAAACTTTCGAACTGCTATCCTGACCCGTTCTGTGCGGGTATCCGGTCAAAAATAGGAAAACTCTACGGTTTTGAAGAGGAACCGGAGAGCCATGTCGTTATTTCCGCCGGTGGGATCGGCGCGCTGCGTCTGATCGGCGACGTATTCCTGGAGCCAGGGGACGAGGTCGTGTACTGCGCGCCGTCTTACGACGTCTATGGCATCATGGCGGCGCGCAGCGACGCCAAAGCGGTCAAGCTGCCGCTGGACCGGGATCAGCGATTTGACCTTGACGCCATAGCCCAAGCGGTGAACGAACGGACAAAGCTGGTGATCATCTGCAACCCGAACAACCCGTCGAGCACCGCAGTGGACGCCGGAGCGCTGCGCCGTTTCATAAGGCAGATGCCGCGGAATGCGGTAACTGTCGTCGACGAGGCGTACATCGATTTTGCGGACGACCCCGGATCCATGAGCATGGTGTCGGAAATCGCGGAAGGCGTGAACCTGATCGTTCTTCGCACTTTTTCCAAGATGTACGGGCTGGCCGGGGCGCGCATCGCTTTCGGGCTTACGAACAAAGAGATACACAACGTGCTGCAGCGCAGCACTGACGTATTCGTAGTCAGCCGCGCCGCGCTGGCGGCCGCGGATGCGGCGCTGGACGACCATGAGTTCGTGGAACGCTCGCGCGCGGCTGTCGTGGAGGGGCGCAGCTATCTGACGGCGGAATTTGAATCCATGGGGATGAAAGTCTACCGGTCCCAGGCGAACTTCGTCTATGTGGACACGGGCTATGACACATCACAGCTCGCCAGTGCCTGTATGCAGCGGGGACTCGTCATTCGCGGAAACTTCCTGTATTCACGCATCACCATCGGGACTGACCGCCAAAACCGGCGCGCGGCGGAGATCATCCGAGAGGTCATTGCTTCCGGCGAGGTGGTTAAGAACCGCTGAAAAAATGTTTGTACAAACTGTTCATGAGGGGAGGTGGATTGCGGATAGTGTCATGATGACGATATTTTCCGATTCCGGTGTTTTCGCGGGGAGCCGGTGCGGCCCCGGCGAAAACGTCACTTCGGGTTGCCTCGGGCGGGCGCCGCGCGGACGACAGAGCGCCCGCGCCGAAAGGGGGATCATGCGATGTCATAGACAAGCCTGAATACCGCGGCGGCAGGCCGTTTGATGCGTCAGACCGAGATCATACTTTGTAAGCGTTCAGGGGGGCATAGGGGTAAAACGTTTCATAGCTTACCGTAACCGGCTCTATAAATTTACTGATAATTTAAATTCTTAATTTAAAAACTAGTATGAAGATAAAACATCATCAGCAATGGTTTATGAAAATCAACTTCTTGCCTCCTTGAACGGCTGCCATACTTTTACACGTACATACATTGGGAGAGAGGGAGAAAGCAGATGAATATGACAATTCTAGTAGTGGTGCTTGCGGTTTACTTCCTTGGCATGATCGGTATCGGTTGGTTCGGCAAAAAGAACTACGGCAAAGATTTCAACACCATGATCAGCGCGGGCAGAAACGTGGGAGTCATACTGTTTATCGGCACTTCGGTCGGGACCCATATCGGCAACGGTTTTGTCGTAGGAGGTTCTGCGGACGGCGCGGCGAACGGTATAAGCGGCATTTGGTACGGCATCGCCTGCGCGGTGTCCTATCTCATCCTCGCTTTTACCGTAAGCAAGGCAATCTTTAAGCAGGGCTACATTACTCTGCCCGAATTCCTGCGAGCCCGTTACGGTGACAAGGTCACCTCGGTAATATTCGTCGTCGCCACTGTGATCGCAAACATCGGCAATATAGGCGTCCAGATCATGGCGGGCAAGGCGCTGTTTTCCGCTCTGGGGCTGAACGGCAACCTGGGCGCGGTCATAATCGCCGTCGTCGTCCTGATCTATTCAAGTCTTTCCGGTCTCTGGGGGGCGTTCGCGACTTCCGTCGTTCAGGTGGCGGTTATCATCGCGGGGCTGATCACTACGTCTGCGATTATCATGCTGAACGGCGGCATCAGCGTCATCACCGAAGCGTTCAGCAGCGGCGCCACCCCGAAAACCTACTTTGACGTGCTGCCCGGCGGAATTATGCCGGTCCTTTCGATGCTCATTCCGATCACGCTGGCGGTTGCGGCCGATCAGTGCACGGTTCAGCGCATCAATTCCTCCAAAAGCGAAAAAGTGGCCTTCTGGGGCTTTATACTTTCTTTCCTCATTATGGTACCGCTGGCGTTTATGCCCGCTTTTGTCGGAATGTACGGCTACACGTTCTTCGGGGAAAAAGCCCTCGGGGGCAGCGGGGTATTCTTCAGCGTGGCCATGCACTCGCTCGGCCCGTGGCTTTCGGCAATCCTCATCGCCGCCGTCATCGCGGCTATCATGTCTACCATTGACGCCTTGACGGTAGCCAATTCGACTGTTGTGGTAAACGATCTGTACCGCGGCATGGTCAACCCCGAAGCTTCCGAGAAAGCGCTCTTGCTGGGAGACCGGATCGTAACCGTTATCGGCACGGGCGCCGCCCTGATGGTGGCGCTCAGCGCCACCAATATCATCAACCTGCTCGTCAGCGTCAACTCGTTTGTCGCGGCGTGCGTCTTTGCCTCTTTCATTGGCTGTCTGTACTGGAAGGGAGGCACAAGAATGGGTTCCATCGCCTCCGCCATTGCGGGCTTTCTTGCGGTGGTCATTGATTTGGCCGGTATTGTGCGTCTTCCGTACAATACCATTACCCCCATTCTGATTTCGATCGCGGCTTATATCGTAGTCAGCCTTTTCACAAAGGACAGCGGCGCCGCGGCTGGCGGACAATCAGCCTGACAGTTCGTCCCCCTGCCGGTCGGTTTGGCTGGCAGATCGATCAAAATATACAGGCGAGGGACCGCCGGCTGATACGGCGGCCCCTCGTCTGAAGCACAGATGGAACAGCAATCCGTGAGCAGATGATTTAAAGACCGCAATAATCCCTGTCAGGGTTAAACAAGGGAAAATCAAGCATTGGAGGGCGATGAGAAGAGCGTCCGGCGAGATGAAAATAATTTAACGGAACTTTATGCGACTGAACACAGGGAGGTGGTCCGCGACTCGCTCTCGCGCGCTTTAGGGGGGCCGTATTTCCCCATTACTATTTGCAGCGCCGCTTCTTTCGCGGCAGAAATGGAGGTTTTTATGTCAGAAAAAAGGCTCAAAACAGATGTGCTCGTCGTCGGCGGCGGCTTTTCCGGTTGTTTCGCCGCTGTAACGGCCCGTGAGAACGGAGCGGAGGTCATCCTCGCTGAGAAAAATTATTGCGGCAAAAGCGGATGCAGTCACTTCGCGAGGGATTTCATGCTGTTCAAAGAAGAATGGGGGGATAACTTCGGAGAGTGGATGGAACAGTTCTCCAAGATCGGAGAATACATCGCCGATCAGAGGTGGGATGAATTGATCATCAGGGAATCCTACGACCGCTACCGTGACCTCGTCAGCTGGGGGGTGCCGTTCTATATCAAAGACGGCTCAAGTAATGTGCCCGACGCTTACGGTTTCCCGCCTCCCGAAGAAGAGCCGTTCCGTTATAAGCTGCGCTCGACAAAATACCGCAAAACATCGGTCGTAACGAAATACGCCGTGCGCCACAAAATGATGATCTGCCGGAAAAAAGTTCTGAGCGTTGGCGCCTCGATTTTAGACAGGACGATGATCACCGATCTGCTCAAGAAAGACGGACGAGTAGTCGGCGCGGCAGGATTCAACACACAGACGGGCGACTATTATATTATCGAGGCGAAAGCGGTCGTCATCGCGTCCGGTCTTCTTTCTTTCCGCCCGGCTTATTATGGCGTGTGGTCCAGCAACGGCGAAGGCATTACGATGGGCTACCGCGCGGGCGCGGATTTGTCGGGCATGGAGTTCGGCGCGGGTATGTATGTATGCTCGGAATGTGATTCAGTCTGCATCGACGGTCCGGTTTCCGATATTACCGGCATCCGGGATGTGGTCACGAACGGCAGAGGAGAGGAATTTCTCGATGTGGGTCCCCACCTGCCGATAAACATTCTGTGGCCTATTGAAGTTCACAAAGGCAACGGCCCGATCTACCACGACGCTTACGGTGTTGACAGGAACAAGTTTAAAAAAGAGCTCGACAAATACAACGAAACCGCCGAAGGTCCTTGGATCGAAATGCTGGACCGGGCCGGAATCGATATCTTCAACGATCGTTTTGAACAATACATGTCCTTCATCGGCAGCATGTTCGCGGGCGGCTTGCGCGTCAATTACAGCTGCGAGACCACAGTCCCGGGCCTCTATGCCGCCGGAGACGCTTCCGGGACGAACTTTACAGGCCCGACATACGCCTCCCTGGGGAGCGGTATGTGCGGCGCCTGCGTCACCGGCCATCGCGCCGGGTTGAACGCGGCAAGATTCGCGCACGGAAGCGAACAATTGGAAGCGGAGCCGAATGACCTGGCCGCTCTGAAAGAGAGGATACTCAACCCGTTGGAACGTAAAAGCGGTTTCCGTCCGGATCGCGTACTCATGCGGATCCAGCAGACGATATTCCCGTACGAAGTCAGGATGGTCATGCACGAAAAACGTCTCACAGCCGCACTCACGATGTTCGAGTTCTTCCGGGATCATTTCATTCCAATGCTCAACGCTGCCGATTCTCATGAACTCAGGCTTGCTCATGAAGTCAGGAGCATGGTCACTGGAGCGGAGATCATGCTGCGGAGCGCGCTCTTCCGGACCGAGTCCAGAGGGTGGTTCTTCCGGGAAGATTATCCCAGAAGAGACGACAAGAACTGGCTGAAATGGGTTCTGGTGAGCCAGGGAGAAAACGGCCGAATGAACCTGCGGACAGAGGATGTCCCCAAGGAATATCAGGGGGATCTTACGCTGCCGTACCAGGAAAGATATCCGGTCACTTACGGATACGGGAAAGGGGGTACAATCTGAATTATGGCTATTGAAAAAATTGACAGAGAAAAATGCACGGGCTGCGGTATCTGCGTCGACGCTTGCCCTATGGATGTGCTCCGTCTCGGCAAGGAATCCGGCAAGGCCGAGATCAGATACGTCAAGGACTGCGTCTGCTGCTACAATTGCGAAGAAGACTGCCCGCCCGGGGCTGTTTATGTAGACCCCAGGCGGGTTGTCCAGGTCCCTCCCGCGTGGTGAGGATATTTACGCTCCAATAACGCTGACAGGTTTGCCGCTGAGCCATGCGCGGAAATTGCTGATGGCCAGCGCAACCTGTCTCAGACGCGAGCTCTTGGACAGCCACGCGATATGACCCGTCACAATGGCATTAGGGTGCGCGATCAGACGCAGCGCTGCGGGGCTGACGGGCGGCTCCTGGCGGAGCACGTCCAGCCCCGCGCCTCCGACGCGTCCGCTGTCCAGCGCGTCCGCCAGCGCGTCCTCGTCAATGATTCCGCCCCGCGCCGTGTTTAGGATGATGACGCCGGGCTTCATCCGGGCGAAAGCCTCCCTGCCAAGCATCTTATCCGTCTGTTCAGACAGCTGCATATGGACGGACAGGACGTCCGCGCGGCTGTAAAGTTCTTCCAGCCCGACCTGTTCTATCCCCTGGTACTCGGGCCCCTCCTTGCGAAACAGGTCTGTCGCGATTACTTCCATGCCGAAACCCTTCGCTATCTGCGCCGTGCGCAGACCGATGCTGCCCAGACCGAGGACGCCGAAAGTCATACCGTTCAGCTCAGTCTGCGGCGTCATCACGTACATGTACCGTTTATCCCCCGGCGTACTCCAATCCGTGTCTTTCAGGTAGTCGGCGTGTCGTTCCGCACGGTGGCACAGAGCGAGCAGCAGCGCAAAGGTGTACTCCGCAACGGCCCTGTCTCCGTATGCTGTGGTCGTGATTGTGACGCCGCGGCTTTTCAGCATTCCGTAATCTACGTTGGCGTGTCCGTGGGACAGGATCGCGACATAGCGCAGATGCGGGTGCGCGTCCAGGAACGCTTCATTTAGGTATACCTTGCTGACCCATGGGCTGAACAGCGCGTCCGTATCCCTTGGAACCATCGCGTTTACCTCTTCTCCCGCAGGCAGCCCCGGTCCGAACGTCAGAAATCCGTACTCCCAGCCTTCGATTGCCCGAAAGCCTTCCCACTGCTGCTTGAGATCCTCGTTAGAAATGTCGCTGCTCAGCGGAGCGTCTATCATGATCTGCGCTTTCATTGCTCTTATCCCCCCGTTTTTGTGTATCCCTTGTATTCATCATAATCCCGCAAAAATTATACATATTCGCTGCTGAAAAAGCAATTTTCGGGCGGTAACAGCCCAAATGGGCGCATTATATACATTTATGATATCTTTTGGTATAATATCACATCGCTGAAAAATTCTTTTTTTGGCGTACAGTCGGTGCCAATAAGTCATTCGCACAGAATGGGGGCGGGTTTCGAGCAAGCGAAGCGCGCTTTTGGTTTTTTCGTTTGTGAGGGGGCTTTGCGGCACGCAAATCATGGGAGGAATGTTCGAGATGAAGAGAGCACTATCGGCAGTTCTGGTTTTTTCCGTCGTTCTCGCGCTGTCGTGCGCGGCGGGGGCCGCCACGTTCATCAACATCGGCACCGGGTCCACCGGAGGCACCTATTACCCCGTAGGTTCGGCTATGGCCACGATATGGAACAGGGTCATACCGGATATGAGGGCCGCGTCCCAGTCGACCGGAGGTACGGCGCAGAACCTGCAGCTCCTGGAAAATGGGGAGGCTGAGGTGGTGTTCACCGACGGGCTTTATTATTTCGCTTACAACGGGCTTCAGGCGTTCGAGGGCAAGCCTCAGACTTATCTCCGCGGCATCGCCCCGCTCTATCCCGAGCCGGTCCAGCTGATGGTGGCTGAGGGCAGCGGCATAAACAGCATAAAGGACCTCAAAGGCAAACGCGTGGTCATCGGAGCGGTGGGAAGCGGGACGGAGTACACGTCGCGCACCCTGCTAAAGATCGCGGGCGTCGACCCGGACAATGACATAAAGGCCCAGAACCTCGGGCTCAGCGAGACCGCCAGCGCGCTCGCCGACAAGAACGTGGACGCCGCCTTCATGATGGCGGCCGTCGGCGCGTCCGCCGTCGTCGAGGTGACCACTATGGGCACCGGACATCTCATACCGATCGAGGACGAGATAGTGGCGGCGCTGAACAAGGAACTGCCGTATTATTCGGCGTTCGCCATCCCCGCCGGCTCCTACAAAGGGCAGACGGAGCCCCTGAAAGTCGCCGCGACGTGGAACATACTGACAGCCCACGAGA
>JAISYN010000103.1 GCA_031269915.1 Synergistaceae bacterium | reverse complement strand
CGTTTTCGTTCGCCGCCCAATGTACCCTATACTCTCTGACATTGCAAGTGAGCAACTTTTGCCCCTACATGACAGTACGTCTGAGCAATTTCACGACAGGTCGCGCGCCCAGAAACAGTCGATGAAGTGGATTCTCAGGGTCGAAAGGGAAATCCAAACGGAGCTGGATAATATTCAAATTTGTCCTGCTCCATGCGAGGAAGGAACCGTACTGGTATCGCCGCCTTCTGGAACCCGCCAGAGAAGGCGCTGCCCGTTATTGAGCTTCGGGTGTCCTTACGGAAGTGGTGTCGAGGAAAAACTTGACGGCTATCTGAACAGGCTCCTGTTAGGCTCAGGCGTTCCACAAAGGCATATCAAAAACTTCGCCGCCTATATCGAGACTCCGGCGTTGCTTTGCGCGAATAAATGGGGATTCGGGGGATTTCTGGTCTTTTTCGGCAAGAGCGGCGTCGGAAAATCCTTCGGAGCGGCGTGGGCCGCGAAAAGGTATCTCAGAAGCATGATACCCGACCTGCTGGACACAAAGACGTGGAACCGCGCCGCGAACGCCGGGGAAAATACTGTGTGGGCTACCGTCAACAGGCTCATACGCGACAAAAGCGCGATTTCGTCGTCATGCGCCGCGCGCCTGCTGGTGATGGACGACCTGGGCAGAGAGGGAGATTTCCCGACACGGCGGGCCGACGCGAGCGACATCGTTTCCGCGCGGTACGACATGAAACTGCCGACCATCGTCACGACGGAGCTGACTTTCGGCGAAATCATAGCCGCATACGGCGAAAACACCGCTTTCAAGCTCGTCGAGGACATTCAGGGCGAAACGTCGGGAGGAATGCTCGTAGATTGCGGCGACGTTTCCCTGCGCCCCGACAACGATGGTCTCTATTGCGAAGAAAAAAGCGTCCAGCGGGGCCGAAAATGAAAACGCCTCAAAATTTCCCGTTCACGAAAAAAGACTTCGCGTTGATTCTGGTCTCGTCAGGGATCGGCTTCACCGGCCTGAGCTTCGGTCTGGCGTTATCTCCCATGATTCTTGCCGTTCCGGTGTTGTGGGCGCTGGCAAGTTCGAGATATGCGGCTTTCACCGTTGTGTTCGCCTACAAGCTCGCCGCTTCGAGGGGGCTTCTACCCGGCGCGGCGGTGTTTTTGTCGGAACATCACACGTTCATCGAGGCCGCGGCGCTGTATTTCCTCATGCCATTCTGCGCGTCCCTGCCGTTTGGCGTGTTCTGGAGCGAAAACAGAAGGCGAAAAGCGATATGCCTTGTCTTGGCGTTCTTGACAGCATACGTCCTGCCACCGTTTTCACTCATAGGCATAATCAACCCGCTCATGGCCTCCGGGACGATATTCAAAGGCTGGGGTTTCACCGGTATAGCTATCGTGCTGGTGATTTACGCGCTTTGCGCCGTCTCCCGGAAAACCGCGTATTCGTTCCTTTGCGTCATCGCCGCGTTCGCCGTATTGCCGCCCGATGGCTGGTATGAACCTCTAAAGCCGGAAGGAATCTCCGCTGTCGATACGTCGTTCGGAAGGCTTGGCAGCGGCAGTTTCAGCTTCGAGCGGGATTACGAACGGGCGAATATGGTTTTTGAGAATCTCAGGAAACGCGATATCGGCGAATCTGATGCGGAAATCATCGTCCTGCCAGAGACGATAGCCGGAAGGCTTAACAGAACCGGATTGGAACTTTGGAAGGGCGAAATTCAAAAACTGTTGCCGGACAAAGCCGTGATATTCGGCGCCGAACTGCCGGCAGGAGACGGAAGGAAATACGACAACGCGGTTCTCATGCTGCACGACGGAAAAATCACCGCGTCCTGTCAGCGAATACCAGTCCTCTACTCAATGTATAGGGGGCCTTTCGCTGAAACAGGCGCGAATCTTCACTTGCTCGACAACGGGATTCTCGAACTGCCAGATAAAAGAAACACGGCGATTATCGTCTGCTACGAGGCGTTTCTGACGTGGCCGATTCTCGTCTCGATGTCCCATAAGCCCGACTTGATCATCTGCGCGGCCAATCTCTGGTGGTGCAGGGAAACGTCCCTGCCGGTAACGCAAAGAACCATTGTCTCGCTCTGGGCAAACACATTCGGCGTCCCGGCAGTGTTCGTGAAAAACATCTAAGCGATTGAATTTGCAACTCGAAAGGGGAATGAAAATGCGAACAGAGGACGAAATAAAACACACGCTCGATTTAGCACGCCGTTTCCGCATGAAGGAGTGGATAGCGCCGCTCCGATGGGCGCTTGGGGAAGATACCCTGCCATATCTGGACATCGGCGAAAATCCCAGCGTCATAACGGTCATGCTGGAAGGATGGTTCAACTGGTGTATAGCGGACGCGCGGCAGGTCTATCACTACTATTCCGGGGGCTCGTCGCTCTGCGGGAGGTGGAATCTCGTCGAATACGGGAATCCTGAAAACCCCGACGACGTGGCGAAGGCTGAATACAAAGTGAGGTCATGGGGTGCTGTCGGCGTTGACATACGGCGGTGCAGGGCCTGCGAGACGAGACTGAGGGAACTGCGCCGAAGCGAGCGGAGCTATGCGGCCAAAGCGATAAGGCAATCCGAGGGGAGGTGAGGAAATGAGAGAACTGACACGGGAGGAAATTCTTGAAATACTGTGCGCTCCAGAGGTTACAGACGAGCCGGAGGAATCGGATTTTGTCGAAACCGACGAACCGGAAGAAGAAAAATTCGTGAAGAACTGGATTGAAAGGGAGATGAACTGAGTATGCCATCGGCAACCGAAAAACGGAGAGAGGAATTTGCGGAGCGTATAGCGCGCTCGCTGGAGGCCGGGGTCATCCCCTGGCAGAGAAAAGACTTGCCGGACATGCCGATCCAAAGCGCGGTATCCGGCAGGGAGTACGGCGGCTTGAACGCGCTGTACCTCATGGAGAAGTGCGCGGAGAAAGGCTATGACGACCCGCGCTTCATAACCGCGAGCGAGGCCAATAAAAACGGCGTATATGTCCGCAAGGGAGAACATGGAACCGTGCTGGAGCATTGGGTTGAGGGAAGCGACGGCAAGATGAAACCGCACGGATATTCCGTGTTCAACGTCCAGCAGTTAAACGGAAAGCTGCCTATACCTGAAATATCGGAAAAGGGAAAGGCAAATCTCGAAAAAGCCGCGCGGATGCTGAAAAACGCGGGTATCGAGATAAAGCCCGGAAGCGATGTGAAGGAGTATCGCGAAGCTATAAAGAAACTCACCGTCAAAAACGCGGAGGAATTGGGGCTGAATCAGACCGTCCATACGCCGGAACTGCTGGCTCTCCGGTACAGCATAGCCAGCACGATGGCCATGCGCGGGGCCGGCATTTCGGTGGAGCAATCTGAGGGAGCGTCGACGAAGGCATGGGCCGCGAGCATAAAGCGCGATCCTTCGCAGCTCTCCAAAGCGGCGAGGGACGGAAGCCTTCTTGCCGGGGCGGTACTGGCTGATATGAAGCAGAAGCAGGAGGAACAGTCTTTTCAGGCAAGCCGGGAACGGGCCGAGGCGCAGAAAGGCCAGGAACTCGTCTCGGAAGCGGCCTCTATCCCCAGAGGGCTCGATTCCAACCTCCCCAACGCCGACCTTTCGGGAACGCAGGAAGCCGTTATCGCGGCGGCGGACAAGGCGGCGGCGCAGGTGAACGACCTTCGGGCGTCCGCTTCCTCCAGAGAGGCAAGCGTTGGAGCAGACAAGATCGCGGCCGCCAGAAACGTCGCGAAAGAACATCTCGGCAAGGACGCGATAGTCACCAGCGCGCAGCCTGGCAGGACGTACAGCGGAAAAATACTCGGGATTCTCGGAGGGCTGACAAGCCCCGACAAGTCCGCGATACAGGCGATTGGGGACAATCACGCGATACTTCACGATATCAAGAATATCTCGGCGAGCGCTAATCTCAAAGTTGGCGACGAAATCAGCCTTGCCGCCGACGAACAGGGATACAGCTCCGTACAGGCAAAGGACGAGAAGCTGTCGCAAAAACGGGAAGGGCTGAGGCGCTGATATGGCACGGAACGTCGTCAAAACGCGGGATTATTCGTTCCGGGGGCTCAAAAAAGAAGGGTTGAGCTATAAAGTAAAAGCTATGATAATCCTCGCCGTCTGCCTGTTATTGACCTTGCAGGCCACGGCTCAGTATGTCGCGTATGCTTTCGGGCACGATCCCGCGCTCGGCTGGCGTTTTACGGTGAAGGGGTATTCGATATACCCCTTCTACCGCGCCATATATTGGCTCTACGTCCTGATGTCCACATACGAGGAATCCCGCTCGAACGTTGCGGCTATGAGCGCGTTTGTCTTTTCGTTCGGACTGATACTCTCCGCGTTCGCCGCAAGAAGGTGTTATCTGAACGGCAAGAGCGAAAGTTTGGATTCGCTGCACGGCTCGGCGCATTGGGCGACGCTGAAAGAGATTCAGAACGCCGGGCTGCTCGATAACGACGGCGAACCGTTCGATGAGGGCGTCGTCGTGGGCGGGAGTAAGGTCGGCCATGATGTGAAGATGATGCGTCATGGCGGGCGCGAGCACGTTTTGTGCTACGCGCCGACAAGAAGCGGCAAGGGAATATCTCTGGTGTTGCCCACTTTGCTCGACGGCTGGCGGCAGAGCGTGTTCGTGCTCGACATAAAATCGGAGAATTTTGCGCTCAGCGCGGGTTATCGGGCGAAGGAACTGAAACAAAAGATATTGAAACTTGATTTCACAGACCCTGACGCCCTTGAAAAGGGCACGTCCGCAACTTTTAATCCTTTGGAGGAGGTCAAATTAGATTACATCTTCGAGCCGGGGAAGAAATTGCCCAACCATTTAGACCCGGAAATGCCGGCCTTCCAGCTCATTCCGTCAGGTACGAACAGCGAGACTTCAAGTATTCAACAGATAGTCGCCATCATCGTCGATCCGCACGGCAAAGGAGGTCAGGATCACTGGGAGAAAACGGCGTCCAGCTTCATGCTGGGCGCCATCACCCACCTGCTCTACCGGCTCAGGATGGAGAGACGGGGCGTTCCGGGGATATCCGACGTGCTGACCGAACTGTCGAAGCCCGGAGTCCCTTGGAGGAAGGTCGTCGAAAAATGGCAGGAGTACCCCCATCTCGGCTACAGAGAGGGCAAGACCTTGATACCCATCGTCCACCCCGTCGTCGCGCAGGAAGCTCAATCTATCCTGAACAAGCCTGACGAGGAAGCGGGGAGCGTCCTTTCGACGGTCATCTCGAACATGGGGCTTTTCCGCGATCCGGTCGTGGCAAGGAACACTTCACAGAGCAGTTTCCGAATCCGCGATCTCATGAATCACGACGATCCGGTGTCCTGTTATCTCGTGATAAACCCGAACGACCAGCTCCGGCTCATGCCGCTGACGCGGCTTGTCCTGACGCAGATAATCTTCACCCTTGCCGCGAAGATGGATTTCAAGGACGGCAGGAGCGCGGAGGCGTACAAACACCGCTTATTGCTGTTGCTCGACGAGTTTCCGTCTCTTGGGCGGATGGACTTGTTCGAGCGGGCGCTGGGGTTCATAGGAGGATACGGGATAAAATCGTACATCATGGTTCAGGGCTTGCCGCAGCTCTATAAAGCCTACGGGAAGGATGAAAGTATCCGCGTCGGGTGTCATATTCAGGTGGCGTTTGCCCCGAACGACCTTGAAACATGCGAGTATTTGTCGAAATCAACAGGGCAAATGACCGTGCTGAAGGAGAACTTCAGCGAATCTTTTCAGGAAGGGAAACTGTTCGGGAACAGGTCGCGCCAGACCTCGTTACAGGAAGTCCAGCGTCCCCTCATGACGCCGGACGAGTGCCGGAGGCTTCCGGGATTGCTGAAAAACTCCAGCGGCGACGTTGTAGACGCCGGGAATATGCTCATCTTCCCCGCCGGCTTCCCAGCGATTTATGGCACGCAGACGCTCTATTTCCGGGATACCGAGATGGACAGGCGCTCGAAGATACCGCCGCCCCCAAAAAGCGACAACCTGGTTGAGATAGTTTTTTAAGGAGAGAATATGATGTCAAGAAAAGCGGAAAGGAAAAGGCATGAAGATTTTTTGAACCTGCTTCGGGGATTGTATCCGGTTGCGGGAATAGTATCATTTTCAGCCGTGATCACGACCATGATCGGAGGTTTTTCGCGGGCTTACGCCGCGGCAGCTTGCTGGTTGGGCGCTGTGGCGGCTTGCGGGCCTGTCCTCGCGTACTTCGTAAAGAAATTCGAGGCACAGGAAGCGAAATATAACGGCCCGAAGAAAAAAGATACTTTCGAGCATCTGGGTGAAAAATCTTTGATAGAACAGGCGAGGCCCCTGATATCCCGCGTGAGGAAATACCTGGTGAAAAGAAGGGCGAATGATGATGGAAGAACGGAGCCGCGGCCATAGCCCTGATTTTCAGCCTGAAACCCAGCGCGGGCGTATGCGTATTTGTCCCGTCACATTGCGCGAAGCGCAGGGATTCGTTAAAACCTGGCATAGAAATTGCGATTGTACCAGCGGTCATAAATTTTCCGTTGGTTTGGAAGAGGACGGGCGGCTGATAGGCGTCGTCACGGCGGGAAAACCCATAGC
>JAISYN010000005.1 GCA_031269915.1 Synergistaceae bacterium | reverse complement strand
GTCCCATCCCGGTGATCGCGTTGTTCCTGTCGATGGACTTCTTCGACGACTGCCAGCGTCTTTCGGTCTCCTCGTCGCCGAATCCGTATGCCGCTTCCGTTCCGGAATCGGCGGCGACGAGGCTGTTGTCGCCGGGATTCACCGTGCCGCCGATATCGCGGATGCTGAACCCGAACGGCGGTGTTTCGTCGTCGATTCCTTCATTTAAAATCGCCGCGCTCGATTTTCTTACGTCCGCCGCGTACATGTCCGTGACCTTGTGTTGTCCAAGCAGCCGCGAAAGGATCTCATCCTTCCTGTTTGTCGGAATGAACCAGCGTTTTTTGCTCGCTATTATTTCGTCGTAAGCGCCCATATTCCGTAACTGCGAACCGTAAGTGAAGTCGGGGCCGATAATCTCTATTCTGTGCTCGCCGTTCATAAGAGACTGTTTCAGCGTCCAGCCGTTATCGAGCCGTGCCGTCTGCCCCTTCGACAAGCCGCCCGAAACCTCGTTCGCCGACACGGGTTTGACTTCCGAATCTATGCCGAGATTGCGAAGGACGGCGCCGATATCCCTGTCGCCGACCACGCGCCCCAGGTATGTTTTCCCGTCGTCGCTTCGAACCCTCACCACCTTCATGCTCGCGTTATCTAGCCGGTTCCATATGGGCAGAAGCGCCCCTGTAATAAGGTGAACCGTTTCCTCCGAGTATTCGGGGAAGCTCCCGGCCTCTCCGTCCCAAAGTTTCTTGGCGGCTTCGGAGTCTAATTTCACGTAATAATTCTCGTTTTCAAGCTGCTTGCTGGTGTATGTAACCGTTCTCGACGGATCGACGCCCGTCGCCCTGAAAACGTCCACCTTCTCGAAAGTGTTCCGGTCTAGCTGTTCGCGCATCTTGTTCACGGCAAACACCCTTCCGGTTTTGACCGACTGATAAAAGGCGGAAGGCTTTAGCTTCTTTACTGTGTCGAAAGTCACCGGCGACTGTCTGTTGGATATCTTCAGTTTCGTGTATTGCGTTTTCGCGCCAGTGTCGCTCTCATAAACGGTCGCCTCCTGTAAAACGTCAACCTTATCCGCCTTCAGCTTTGACGTCCCCTCGTCGTAAGTCCCGTGTTCCATTGCGGTCTGTATTCTCGCGTCCACTAAATCCGAGTATATGTTGAACGCCTCCTGCTGCGCTTCATAGGGCAGTATGAGCATGTGATTCAGGAACTGCTGAATCGTCGGCATTTTCTCTTCCGCGACATGCCCGTATTCGTCGAGAATATTGCCGAATCCCATTTGGACGATGAACGATTTTTCATAGCTGCCCCACATTTTCAGGTCGAGATTGATAAAATCAGTCACGGCTTTAACCGCGTATTCGCTTTCGAGATTGTCCCTCGCCGAGAAAAGCCCCTGCGTCTGTGCCCGCCGCTCGCCGGTGGACAACGCCCCAAGCTGTTCTATCCGCCGTGCGATTGTCGATGTGAAGCGCCGCTCGCCGGGCAAGTCGGTGGTCACGAGGACGTATTCGGGCATATGCACCTGATTCGTACGCAATGTCCGTCCAAAACCCTGAATCGCGTTTTCCGCCGTCCATCCGCCGTCCATCAGATAATGAACGCGTTTCTCCCGGTTTTTCGCCCTGGCGTCCGCGTGGTAGCTGCGTCCGGTGCCTCCGGCTTGCGAGAACACCAACACGCGCTTTTCGCCGTCCTGAAAAGCGTCCGTTTCCACCTTTCCCGCGCTCGACGGGATCGTTTCTTTCACTCTTCGGCCGTCTTTCAAAACGATGCGCTGCGAGCGTCCCGTCACCTCGGCGACGTTTTTCGCGCCAACGTGATTGATTATCATATCGAGAGGGGATTCGGGAAACCGAACCGATTCGAGGTTGACTATCAGTTCATCCCTGATGGCGACGGCCCGCGGATTTTGGACGATATTCCCGTTTTTGTCCTTCAGCGGTTCCCATGAGGTTTTAGGATGTCCGTCGGCGGTTTCGCCCACCACGACTTCTGTGTATTCGGCGACGGGGAAAGCGATTTTTATGAAGTTAATCAAATCCTCTTTCGGGGACAGATCAAGGTCGTCATAAGACTGATCTTCTTTCAGGCCCGCGACGGCGCGCTTCGTTTGAGCCTCGTTCGTCTGCGTGAGCTGGATTACGGCGCTATGCCCATCCTTCAGCGTATGTTCGATATCTTTTATCATCGATGGGGTCTTGAACGCCATGACCACCTGCTTCATGATTCGCTGCTGAGCGCCCGCCAGTCTGCTTGCTACAGAACCGCGAATAATACCGCGCTTCTTTCCCCGCGCCTTTTTGCTTTCCGCGTCCTCCGTCAGTACGTCGATGACTTTCTCGATGTTCTCCGAAATCACCCGCCACCCGCGCGCGATCTCGTCGTAAACGGCAATCTGATTATCCGTGAGATTATGTTCGAGCTTCCTGTACGTAACGTCCTCTTTGCCGTAACCGCCGCGCCTGAAAGACAGCTGCCGGGCGATATAAACCCCCATCTGCTTCATGTCGCGCGCGACCAGTTCCATCGCGGCAGTGCCCCCGCGCTTTATGCTAGTCAGGAACGCGGCCCGTGTTGGGAACTCCGTACCATCGCCCCACAATCCAAGCCTCCCGAGCATTGCGAGATCGGTCACGTCAGACGCTCCCGTAGCCGAAACGTAAAGCACCCGGGCCTTTGGATACTTGTCTATGAGCTCCTGAATGATCATTCCAGTGTTTGACGCTTCCTTGACGCCGTGCGCGCCTTCCACGTCGACGACGTTATTGGCTATATGCGCCTCGTCCAAGACGATAACTCCGTCATAATCGTCTCCCAGCCATTCGGTCAGTTGATTGAACCGCGACTTGTCGCCTTTTCTGGGGTTCAGCAGCGGATAAGTTGTCAGCATCACGCCTTTGTCGCGCGCGATTGCCTTCTTCTGATCCTCAAAATTGCCCTTCTTGGAGAACATCGTCTTCGGGTCATTGCCGATGTCCTTCCAGTCGCGCAGAGCGTCTTCGGCGAGCTTGTCATTTTTGGTGATCCAGACCGCCTTGCCGTTGCCGTGTCCCTGCGTCAACTGGTCGGTTATTATGCCGGATATCTCGCGCCCTTTACCCACTCCCGTCCCGTCGCCTATGAAAAATCCCTTTGTCGTGCCGTCGGCGTTCTTCCCTTCAAATGCCTGCCCAGCGTAAGTCACCGCCTCGATCTGAGCTTCGGACAGACGTCCTTCCTCGATCATCTTCTTGGGCAGTTTCGGCGTATAAGTCACGTCCGGAGGTTCGACGGAAGCGAGCGCAAGGCTCTGGACAAGATCGGCCTTATGAGGGGAAGCGTCCTTCACTCTCATTTTTTGCGGCGTATATGCCTCGAAAATAGCGTGGTCGTCGTCCTCTCCCGACGCTTTGGCCGCCTGTTCCGCGATACGGTCAGAGATATCCTTTTGCGCGACGGTCATATTTTCTTCGTCGCGCCGCAGCTGGGCAGGCTTGAAATCCGTGCTGGGCCGTAATATATTTTGCTTGCCGCCGGAGGCGTGAGAGCGCTCAGATCGTACCTGAGAGAACGTTTCGGAAGAGGCAGGCGCATTTTTCACTCCGCTTGGGGCGGAGGGCGTTCCGGACGATGAAGGGAGGTCGCCCGCTTTTTCCGTCGGCGTCATATCCCGAACCGGCTCAAGCATATCTATCAGCTTCGACAGGTCGTTTATCCTTCCCTTTATCGGCGTCCCCATCGTCGCCCCAGTCTTGTCCACGACCGCCATTTCCACATCGAAATTCGTGCCGTACTTTTCGTAGTTCGAGCCGTCGATGCCGACAACCGCCCGGATGTTGTAGTTTTTGCCTATTTCGTCCCAGAAAGCCCGCCCTTTGACCGTTCCCAAACCCATGCCATTGCCGAGTATGATCACCGCGCGCCCGCCGTCCCGCAAGGCGTTCAGGGCGCGTTTGACATGGGTCGCGCCGACGTTGTTGGTATGTGCCTTGCCCTCGATAAGCCCGCTCGAAAAAGGCGGGTTCATTACCACTCTGGTCGGCTTCATGCCCGAAACGCTTCCGTCGCTCGCCAAAAGGCTGTCGATGTACGAGGCGTCGTGTTTAGTCACCGCGTCAAAATCGAGTTCTTCAAGCAGCGCCCGCCGTCTGTCGCTTATCTCGTTGACTATCACTTTCGCGCCCGAATTTTTGGCATACGCCGCAAGCCCGCCCACTCCGGCCGACGGCTCCAGCACGATATCTCCCTCGCCGGATTGCAACGCCCAG
>JAISYN010000349.1 GCA_031269915.1 Synergistaceae bacterium | reverse complement strand
AAGTCGTGTCGGATTTCATGCGTGAACTGCCTTTCGCTCGCGTAGTCGTCCTGGATAACCGTTCCACGGACAGAAGCGCGGAATTGGCCGCCGAAGCCGGGGCGGATGTTATTTACGTGGCGAGGCAGGGCAAAGGTGCCGTTTTGAGACATGTTTTCAGGGAGATAATGGCGGACATCTACGTGACCGCTGACGGCGACGATGCGTGTCCGGCCTGCGCGGCAAAAGATTTGATAGCTCCGATATCGGGCGGCCGGGCCGACATGACGATAGGCGACAGGATATCGGGAGGCGGCTACAAGCTGGAGAACAAGAGGAAATTCCATAATTTCGGAAACGAACTCGTCCGCGCTCTCGTAAATAAATGTTTCGGGGCCGATGTACGGGACGTCATGTGCGGCTACAGGGCTTTCAGCAGGCGTTTCGCCTTGAGCATACCGATATATTCGGACGGTTTCGAGGTGGAGACCGAAATGACTATCAAGTGTCTCGACAGAAAACTCGCCATCGCGCAGATACCGATTCCCTTCCGCGACAGACCGAGCGGAACCCAGCCGAAACTCAGGACTTTTCGGGATGGAATCAGGATCTTGCATACCATTTTCAGCACGTTGAAAAACTATAAGCCGCTCGCTTTTTTCGGAACGTTCGGCATGATATTCGCGTGTTTCGGTTTTTTTTGCGGAGCGCCCATCATAATGGATTTTGTGAAAACGGGCGGCACGCCGCGCGTCCCTTTGGCCGTGCTGGCCGCCGGACTGGAACTGGTAGCCATGACGCTTTTCATATGCGCGTTCATCCTCGATACGATGATCGCCTACGAAAGATCCCGAAACGAACTGGAGATACTCAAATTCGGCGATCGCGAAAGAAATGATAAAAATCATGCGTGAGATATTGGAATCGAAGAAAATCCTGGTGGCGTTGATTTTATGTTTTGTGTTGGTCGCCGTAGCCGACGTCATAATTCCCGGGAAGACATATATGCCGGATGAGAACGCCTATTTGCGGCAGACAAAGAGCGTGGTCGAAACGGGTATTCTGGCTTTGGGAGAACACAGGGCGGCGAATATGCCGATCCCCATGATAATTTATGCTCCTTTTTACAGATTGTTGGAAAATGAAAGCGTCTTTATAAAATTCGTCCGAGTGATTCAGGCTTTAGCGCATATAGCGACGGCGGTTGGCGCGGCGTCAATAGCTTTTTCCGTATTCAAAAATAGAGCGACAGCAATTATAACGTTGTTTGGAACGGCGATATATCCATCGTTATTGGCATATCAATGCCTACTGTTGACTGAGACGTTATTCACGTGTTTTCTTGTTCTGGGCTTCGCTTTTCTTTACGCTTGGAGGCCCGGACGCCCCGGCGCGTTCGCGCTGTCGGGGCTGTTTTTCATGTTGTCTCTTTATACCAGGCCCGTAATAACGATACTGATGCCCCTGTTATTTCTCGCTAGAGGATTCGTAATTTTTGACCATCCCGGGCAACGCTTGAGATATTGCCTTTATTCCTGCCTCATATTTCTCGTGTGCATTGCGCCCTGGTGGATAAGGAACTGGAATATTTTTGGCGAGTTCGTTCCCTTTACGACATACGCGTCGCGAAACCTATACCTCGGAAATAACCGCGGCAATTTGACTGGAGGAGTGGAATGGAGTACGGACGCCCCGCCCGAGGAAGTGGCTGAACTGTTCTCTTCCGGAAACGAAACGGAGATATCCCGGGCGTTTACGGCGAAGTCCATATCCTATATTCGCGAAAATAAAACGGTGTTTCTCGCGAACGCATGGAAAAAATTCAAGCGATTCTGGAATTTCACACTGAACACCGATCCCGCTAAACTTCCCAAGTATTTTCAATATTATAATATAGCGTCCATATTGAGCTGGGGAACAGCGTTTTTTCTCGCTCTCGCCACTTTGTGGAGAAAGCGGAAGGAGTGGTTCGTATTGCTGCCGCTATTTTTACTCGTCGGTTATTACGTATTCGTTCATGTCGTGACAATCGCTTCTTTGAGATATCGCCTTCCAATAGAACCGTTTTTTGTCATTATTGGAGCGGACAGTTTGCGTGTTATTTTAGGACGTTTAGGCATTGGGTCGTCTGTTGAACAGGATAACGCGCGATAACAAGTATGCCGGTTACGCTGTCGTGACCGACGGTCTTTGGAGAAAAAGCGTCAGCGTGGTGAGAGCTTTGGGAAAAGCGGGTTATCACGTTGCCGTGATGGGCGATACTTACGCGACGACAGGATTTTGGTCGAGGTATACGGCATCACGTCACGTATGCTCGTCTGCCTCTGACGACGCAGACGCTTTCGGACGCGGTTTGCTCGAACTGCTGAGGCGTTACGACATAAAACCTGTGCTGTTTCCCATGGAGGACGCGAGCATTGTTTGGTGTTCCGCCCATCGGGAGGAGATTCTGCCCCTTGCCGATATGTTACTGCCGCCTGACGATTCTTTGGCATCCGCCGAGAACAAAGCGGATACCATAAGGCTTGCGACACGCCTGGGCATACCGTGCCCGAGGACGTATTTCGCGCATAATCATGAAGAAGCGGAGCATTTCGCGGGTTTGTTTGTACGGAGGAGTTTTGTGGTGAAACCGTTCCATGGTTCCGGAGCAGTCGGTGTAAAATACTTGAACTCAGAGGACAAAATCAACTGGAACACGTATTTCGCAGCGTATGGGCCTTGTCTGATACAGGAGCGCATACCGGAATCGGGAGAAGCTCTCGGGGTTTCGGTGCTGATGGATGCTTGCGGCCATCTTGCGGCCGTTTTTACCCACAAGAGGACAGAACAGTATCCGAATTCTGGCGGCGCAAGCACGCAGAGGATAAGCATCCGAAACGACGAAGTAGTGTGTCAAAGCGTCAAATTGCTCGAATCTCTCGATTGGCGCGGGGTCGCTATGGTAGAATGGAAGAAGGAACCAATCAGCGGTAATTATCTTCTTATGGAGATAAACCCCCGTTTCTGGGGCAGTTTGGAGCTGGCCGTTCGTTCGGGAGTAAATTTCCCGCTGCTCTACGCGAGGGCCGCGCAAAATCTGGATACGGAGCCGATGAGCAAATACGAGACAGCCGTCAGATGCCGCTGGCTCCTGCCGGGTGATATATTGAGGTACATCACGAAAAAAGATAGAGAAAGTTTGAGGACGTTCATGCGCGGCATACTGTGTGAGAGCGAAGAGTGGGACTTTTCCGACAAAAGGATTTTTCTGTTTTCCATATTGTGTCATGCGTATCTGGCGCTGAACCCGAAATACTGGAAGTTCCTCAGAAGATGACGCCGCTATGGTGAATATTTTTTCAGTTGATCTGGAGGATTGGTATCATGCGAATTATAACCGCGATGCGGAAAACGGCTCCGAAGGGGTGGAATCGATAATCCCCCGGAATGTAGTGAAAATCCTCGATCTGCTGGACAAAAATGGCTCCAAATGTACTTTTTTCGTGCTCGGGAAGGTGGCGGGAAAATTCAAGGACATATTGAAGGATATCGCAGCGAGAGGACACGAGATAGCTTCGCACGGATTCGACCACAAACTCGTATACAGCCAGACTGAGAAGGAATTCCGAGAGGACGTCCGCCGCGCTAAGGGTACGCTTGAGGAGATAGTGCGAAAAGAGGTAAAAGGTTACCGCGCTCCTTCGTGGTCTATAACGGATCGCTCGCTGTGGGCTTTGCCAATACTGCTGGAAGAGGGGTATAGATACGATTCGAGTATATTCCCTACGCAAAACTTCATGTACGGGATAAAAAACGCCCCCAGGTTCGCGCATGTCCACAATCTCGTGAACGGAAACTTACTTGAGGTACCTCCTTCCACCGTGAGATTTTGCGGGACAAATATTCCATTCTCCGGCGGGTTTTATTTCAGGGTATGTCCGGAATTTATGATAAAGGCATTCTCGCGTATCGTGAACCGAAGCGGGTATCCGACCGTATTTTATCTTCATCCGAGGGAGATAGATATATGTCAGCCACGGCTTGAACTGACCTTCAAGAACAGGTTTATTCATTACGCGGGGATTAAAAACTGTCTGAAAAAACTCGCCTCCGTCATGTCTGCTTTCCCCGCGACGTCGATTGAAATTTTTTATGGAAAATTTTTCCGCGAGAACGTCTTATGAAAGACTTGGACTCAATGAGATGCGCGGTGTGCGGCGGGGTTATGCCGAGGGATGCAGGGGGTTACTATTCTTGCGCTTCCTGTGAGTATATGGCATCCGACATGGACGCGTGCGCCGGTTCCGAATCGGCGCACGCTCTCGAATCGGTGCGGGTCGCCAACTTCGACGTGATATGCGGGGTGTTGAAATCGCGATACCCCACTTTGAAAAGTGTTTTGGACGTGGGTTGCGCAGGAGGTTTGTTTTTGAGATTCGCTGCCGGCAAAGGTTTTGATTGCTTCGGGATAGAACCGGAATCAGCTAAAGCGTCCCTGGCCCGCGAGCGCGAATGTGCCGTCGTTTCCGGATTCTTTCCCGATGCGGAGTGGCTCCGAGGGAAAAAGTTCGACGTAATTATTTTCAACGATTCCTTCGAGCACATCCCGGAGCTGGCGAGCCTCATAAATGGGATAAAACGACACCTCAACGACAACGGCGTCGCTGTAATCAGCCTTCCGTCGAGTGGGGGTATAATATTTGCGGTGTCGTCGTTGCTGTCAAAATTTGGCGTATGGGGTCCTCTGCATCGTTTATGGCAGAGGGGCATCGTTTCCCCTCATCTGCACTATTTCAACCCGAAAAATCTGGAAATCCTGTTCACGCGAAACGGATTCAGAATGAACTTCGTTTTGCCTCTCAAATATTACTCACTGGATGGACTGTGGACGAGATGCCGTTACCATTCGTCCATTTTTACAGCCGTGGTTTCATATATAGGA
>JAISYN010000291.1 GCA_031269915.1 Synergistaceae bacterium | reverse complement strand
GACTGTTTCCTGCGAATCAGCTCTGATTGCCGAGTTTTTCACGCAGAAATCTCTGATGCCTTCGTCCTCGGTCTTCCCGAGAGCGAAAACCACCAGGTCGCATCTCATGAAAAAATCGCTTCCCTGAATTGCCTCAAAACTTCTCCTGCCGTCGTTTCCAGGAGCGCCCAGCTTATTTTGGATGAAAGACGCATTTACGGGTGATCCGGCCTGGACGCCGGTCAGCGAGGTATCGTAAAGTATCTCCGCTCCGTTTTCGACCGCTTCAAGCAGTGATTCGTCAGTCGCGGGCATTTCCTCCCGCGACCTGCGGTAGACTATTATCGACCTGTCGGCGCCGTTTCGAAGGGCGGTTTCAGCGACGTCTACCGCTGAGTCCCCGCCTCCTATGACGCATACGGTTCCAAAAACGGAACCTGGGTTTTCTCCGCCAAACCGCCTGAGAAATTCGGATGACGTCAGTACATGTTTGGAAATATCCCCGTCCGCGATGCCTGTATGACGGTCTGCCGCCAGGCCTGCCGCGATAAAAACAGCGTCGTACCGCTCACACAGAATTTTTATATCGTCAGCTTCCAGGGATTCGCCGAGCGCGAACTCGGCGCCCTCTCCGATGGATTCACGAATATCACGTTTCAGCACGGTTTTGGGCACGCGATATCCTGGTATCTCCGAAGCGATCAATCCGCCGGCTTCATCCGACGAATCGTAGACGACTACGTCGACTCCGCTGCGCGCGAGCACCGCGGCGCACGATATTCCCGCCGGCCCGGCGCCGACGACCGCGGCTTTTTTACCGGTCCGGGCGGTTCGAGGGGCTTTGTAAGGAGCGTTGTCGCACACGTATTTCTGGAGTTCCCGGATGAGCACGGACCTGTCTATTTTCTCCCTCGTGCATCTGCTCTGGCACAGTTCTTCGCTTGGACAGACGTAACCGCAGACGCCGCCGAGGGAATTTGCGTCCATTATCACTTTTTTGGCGCTCTTCAAATCCCCGCATTTCAGGTGCCTTATGAACTGTCCCGGACGTACTCCCGAGGGACAAGCCGAGGCGCACGGAGCTTCGACGCAGTACAGACAGCGTTTCGCCTCTTCCATGACGGCCTGGGCCTCCTGTTTGAGTTTGTTTCGCATCCTCGTTTCTCCTTCCGTCAGACGGCCTCTTTACGGAGGGTAATGCAGCCTCTCACCGGACAGACATGCGAGCACAGTCCGCATCCGTCGCAGGATTCGGAGTCGAATACCGCCTTTCTCGCTTCATCGAGCGATATGGCTTTGTACCCGCTGTCAGCGCAGGATGCCACGCATCTTCCGCAGCCGACGCAGCTATCGTCCGCTGAGGCTTTGACGCGATAACTCCTGGAAAGATCGTGATGTTTTTTGATGTTTGGGAGAGCTTTTCCCACAAAATCCCCGATGCCGGAAAACCCCATCTCTTCCATGTAGTTCAGGAGACCGGCGCATAGGTCGCCGATAATTCTGTACCCGTACTCCATCACGGCGGAGCATATTTGCAGGGACGACGCGCCCGCGAGAATGAATTCGACCGCGTCCTGCCACTTATAGATCCCGCCGATGCCGGATATCGGAATGTTCACCGCTGAAGCGACCTGGGCGACGCTTCTGAGAGCGACAGGTTTTATGGCGCGTCCGCTCAATCCTTGAAACGCTCCCAGCCCATCGACGCTGTTGAGCGGGGAGAATGTACGGATATCGATCCCCGGCAGCGAGTTGAGCGTGTTGATCGTCGACACCGCCGCGGCTCCGGCCCTCTGCGCGGCTTTGGCCTTGCCCGGAAGATCGTTTACCATAGCCGGCAATTTGGTCATGACAGGTTTTGAGGTCTCGGTTACGACCCACGAGGCGACTTTTTCCACCAGTTCGTCGCTCGAACCTATCGAAGCGCCTCCGCCCGCCTCGGCCATTCCATGAGAACAGGAAAAATTGAGTTCGAATCCGTCCGCGCCAGCTTCGGTAAACATCCTGGCAACTTCACGCCACTGATTTTCAAAGAGCCCTTCGGTATGCAGCAGGCTTACGAACACACCTCTGTCCGGCCACTTTTTTTTGAGTTTGTATGTGTCCTCGGCCCATTCCTCTATTGTATGAGGGGTGCCGAGTTCGCAGTTAGTGAAGCCCAATATCTCGTCGCCGTCTTTGTAAGCCGCTATCCGCGGCGTTACATTGGAAGAGAGCGACACCTGATACGTCAGGGTTTTCAGAACGGCGCCTCCCCAGCCCTGCCTGAAACAGCGGTCCACCATCTCGGTGGTCGTGGTGGGCGGAGCCGACGCCAGCATGAATGGATTGGGCATGCAAACGCCCGCAAAATTTACCGCAAGTGAAGGCGGCATCTCCCTCGTCCTCCCCGTCTGAAACAATCGGACGGCACGCTGTACCTCATTTGCCGTCGGCAGCTTCGATATTCCTTCCGGAATGATATTCGCGCTCTATTCTGCGGATCTCCGGAAGGCCGACCAGTTTGTTGAAATCCTCGAATGTGATCATACTACCGAGTGTTCCGGCGGTGGTTCCGGTCTCCTTTAGACATTTCATGAGATCCCAAACCGCCTTGGCGGCGGCGTAAGTGGAGGAGACGCAATATATGACCAGGTCGTAACCGATTTTTTCGAGTTCGGAGGCGCTCATCAGCGGCGTCCTCCCGTGTTCCAGCATGTTAGCCAGTACCGGAACGCCGAAAGACGACGTCACAGTGCGCATCTCATCCTCGTTTTCGAGGGATTCGATGAAAAGTATGTCCGCTCCGGCCTCCGCATAGGCTTTGCCGCGTTTTAAGGTCTCTTCCATGCCGTAGTCGGTGCGGGCGTCGGTACGGGCCATTATGAGCATCTCGTCCGGGTCCGAACGCGTATCTACCGCGGCTTTTATCTTCCCGGCCATCTCCTCCAGGGGAACTATCTGACGGCCCAGCATGTGCCCGCATTTCTTCGGTATGACCTGGTCCTCGAGCTGCATACAGGCGACCCCGGCCCGTTCGTATTCTCTGACCGTGCGTATTACGTTGACTACGTTGCCGTAACCGGTATCGGCGTCGGCAATGACGGGAATTTTCACGGCCTGGGCCATACACGCCGCCCTGCTGACCATCTCGTTCATCGTGAGCAGACCGACGTCTGGAGAGCCTAAAATACTGGCCGCAGTCCCGTATCCAGTCATATAGACGGCTTCAAAACCCACCGCTTCTATTATTTTGGCCGTGAGAACGTCGTGCGCTCCCGGAGCGACCAATATCTTATCCTCCCTGAGTCTTTCCCTGAGAGCTTTCCCTCTTTTTACGCACCCCATTGGCGAAATGACCTCCTTATAGTGACTCCTTCAGTATTTTCCTGTTTTTTTCGCTGACGTAACCTTTGAGGTAGTTCTTCAGTCCTCCTTCTCTCACGATTTGCATGACATGCTCGGGAAGTTTGCTGCACCTGTATGTTTTGCCGTCACTCAGGTTCGTTATGGTTCCTTCCCCGAGATTTACCTCTATGGAGTCACCTTGGCTCAGAACATCGGTACTGTCGAATACGATCACCGGAAGTCCGACGTTTACGCAGTTGCGGAAGAAAATCCGAGCGTATGACTTCGCGATTACCGCTCCCACTCCCGCGTATTTGAGGGCGATCTGCGCCGTCTCCCTGCTGGAGCCTGAACCGAAGTTCGATCCCGCGACGACGAAATCGCCCTTCGATATGGCGCCGGCAAAACCTGGAAATTCTCTGCCGAACACATTCCTTCCTATTTCCTCGTAACTTTTGTCCATGAACTCGGCGGGCGATATGATGTCCGTGTTTATATCGTCCCCGAAACGCCAGACTTTTCCCCTGAGAACCGTTTCCGACATGCGATGCTCCTCCCCGCGCCGGCCTATTCGAAGAACGGCCTTGGATCCGTTATGGCCCCGGCAATCGCGGAAGCCGCGGCTGTGGCCGCCGAAGCGAGATAAACTTTGCTCTCCTTGCTTCCCATACGGCCGAGAAAATTTCTGTTGGTAGTCGAGAGGCAGACGTCGCCCCCCGCCAGTATTCCGGTGTGCGCCCCAAGACACAGGCCGCATGAGGGGGCCGTTATCACGGCTCCGGCTTCCGAGAGGACGGCGAGAGTTCCCTCCGCGAGCGCATTCCGGTAGACATTGCCGGAAGCGGGGGAGACCAGGAAACGAAGCCCCGGTTTTATCTTTCGGCCGTTCAGTACCCTGGCGGCAGACCTGAGATCGCTGAGACGCCCTCCGGTGCACGAGCCGATATAAACCTGGGTCAGTTCAACTCCCGCCCTGTCTTCTACGGGCACGACGCTGTCCACATGGTCGGGACACGCCACTTGCGGCGTCAGGAGCGAAGCGTCGCGATCGTATTCCATAGCGTATTTCGCGCCGCTGTCGGGGTAGAGGCAATCCTCTCGTTCGGAACGGA
>JAISYN010000273.1 GCA_031269915.1 Synergistaceae bacterium | reverse complement strand
GGGAGCCTCGCTCAGTATCGGGGCGACGGATTTCGGCAATTTCGCGGCTCGTATGGAGACGGCGGCGCGGGCTGGGGACGCTGGTATGATCGCAAGGGAAAACGGAGCTTTTCTGGCGGTCTTGCGTAACCTGGCGGAGGACATACGCGAGTCGCTCGGGCGGTGGACTGCGGCCAGGCAGACGCCGCAGGGCGAGGATCTGGCGGGACGCCAACTGGAAGCGCTGAGGTCGGCGCTCACCGGCATGGACATCGCGGCGGCAAACAGGTTGGTGACCGAATACTCGGCGCTGTCTCTGAACGGGCGCGCGAGGAAAACCCTGTCGGACATCGAGAACCACATTCTGCTGTTCGACTACGACAAAGCTGTCGAAGCGATTGACTCTTTTTGCGGGCGTCGGTAGAAAAGCGCTTGGTTTTGCGGGTGTAAAGGGGAGTTGCGCAAAATGAGGAAATTATTGTGTCTCCTTTTAGCGTCGTTAATTCTCTTTCTTTGGGGGTATTCGGTTTTCAGCCCGGAAAAAACGCCGTTCTCAAGGTATCAATCATATAAGGATATTCCCGGCGTGACGCGGGAGGAAATAGAATCTATCGAACTTCTGCTGGCTGGGAAACCCCGGCTTGTTTACGGCGTATGCGAGTCAACGGAATCTTTTTTGCGTGAAGACGGATCGATAGGGGGCTTTGCCGAGTTGTTCGGGAACCGGTTGTCCGAACTGTTCGGATTCGAGTTTGATTATTACCTTTGCAGTTGGAAAGATATGAACGAAAAGATCGTGTCGAAGGAAATCGACATAGTGAGCGATTTTACAGCCACACCCGAACGTTTGCGAAAATTTCTCATGACGGACGCGATAATTCAAAGAACCGTCAAAGTCTTTACCGATATGAACGGGGACAGCTTAAGCGTTACGGCAAAAACGCGGCCTATAAGGTGCGCTTTCACGAAGGGCAGCAATACCTATTCGCTGGTGGCGAATTCCTGGAACGTGCCGTTTGAACCTGTTTTTATCGCCGACCAGTCCGAAGTGCCGGACATGCTGCTGAACGGCGAGATCGACGCCTTTATCGAGGAAGGCCCGCTGGAAGCCGCCTTTGACGCGTATGATTTCATGCAGGCGGAGGAGTATTATCCTCTTATCTACTCGCCTATATCTCTCACGACCGGCAACCCTGAAATGGCCCCAGTTATTGACGTTATGCAGAAATATTTGAAAAATGGAGGCCATTATGAGCTTACCGATCTCTATAATCAAGGCTATAAAGATTATTTGAGGCATAAGCTCTTTAAGCAGCTTACAGATGAGGAAAAAGAGTACATACAAAAGCATCGCGCCGAGGAGACCGCAATATTGGCGGCATGTGAGACCGATAATTACCCGACAAGTTTTTACAATAAGAAGGAAAATAAATTTCAGGGGATGGCGCTCGATACGCTGGATAAGATTTCGGAATTGACAGAGTTGGTTTTCCAGGCAGGAAACGCGCCCAACGCTCTGTGGGAGGAGCTTATCAGCGGGCTTGAAAGCGGCAAATACTCCGTTATATCAGAGCTGATTCGAATCAAGCAGAGAGAAGACCGTTTTATCTGGGCTGACCAGCCTTATTGCACTAATAACTACGCCTTGCTCTCAAAAGCCGAGTATCCCGATCTCGATATCAACCAGATTTTGTTCTCGAAGGTCGGCTTGATAGAAGGCGCGGCGCACACGGAGGTTTTCCTGGAATGGTTTCCCAACAGCGCGAAAACGGCAAAGTATTACAAGAGCAGTGACGTCGCTTTCGCGGCGCTTGTAAAAGGCGAAATCGACCTTCTGATGGCAAGCCAGAATATGCTGTTGAACCTGACGAATTACCAGGAAAAGCCTGGGTTTAAAGCAAATATTGTTTTCAAATATTCGTCGGATTCCTATTTCGGTTTTAATAAAGACGAAGAAATATTGCGCTCCATTGTCAATAAGACCCTGCGCCATGCGAATACCGGGGAAATCACGGCGCGTTGGCAACGGAAGGTCTTTAACTATAATAGTAAAATGATCAGGGACGCGTTCCCGTTTATCATACTGTCCATCGCGCTGCTGATGACGGCGCTTTTTGTGGTTTTCGTTTTATTTATAAAAAACCGGCAGATGAACAAAAATCTTGAAAAACTTGTGGCGGAGGGCACAAAAGAATTACGGGACGCCATCGAGGCCGCGAAAAACGCGGACAAAGCCAAGAGCGATTTTTTGTCGCGAATGAGCCATGAGATGCGCACGCCGCTGAATACGATAATCGGGATGTCGGAACTCATCTCGCACAAAGATGTCCCCAGCGGCATGCTGGAATATGTTTCCATCATTCAGCAGGCGGGGAACAACCTGCTCGTGATCATCAACGATGTTCTGGACTTCTCCAAAATCGAGGCCGGACAGATGCGTATCGTACCCGAGAGATACTATTTCGCGTCCGTGATATGCGACGTTGTGAATCTGACCAGGGTGCGGCTGCTGGACAGGTCGCTCGCATTTCCCGTGAAGGTGGACGGCAATATCCCGGAGCAGCTGATCGGCGACGAAATCCGCACGAAACAGATTCTGCTGAATCTTCTCTCTAACGCGGCCAAGTACACTTATTCGGGGCAGATATCGCTGGACGTGGGATTCGAGGATGCGGGAAGCGAAGATATCCGACTCAAATTTATCGTCGGAGACAGCGGCGTCGGAATAAAACGGGAGGATATCGACAGACTTTTCGGGGATTTCGTCCGAATAGATAACATCGGCATGAGGGAAGTGGAGGGGACCGGTCTCGGCCTTGCCATAACGCGCAGCCTTTGCCGCGCGATGGGCGGGGAGATTTCAGTGGAGAGCGAGTATGGGCACGGCTCGACGTTTACGGCGACGATAATCCAGAAGCGTATCGCGAACTGCGATAAAAAGCTTGCGTCAGTGGATGACGCGGCAAACCGCCGGGTGCTGATTTTCGAGGAGAGGCCGGTTTACCTGGACTCGCTCTCGTACGCGCTCGATAACCTCGGAGTTACCGCGGAATCGGTTCAAAACTTGCCGGACTTCACGGAAAAATTCAAAGCCGGAGTATATGATTACGCGTTCGTCCCTTCGAAGTACATTGCCGATAGCGTGCTTTACATGGGGGACGTCCTGTCTCGGACAATACTCGTGAACATGGTCGAGATGGACGACATTTCGTCGTACAGCGACATCAACAGCGTCACAATGCCCCTGTTCTGCATTAACGTCGCCAACTCCTTAAACGGCGTGAGAGACGATGGCGTATCGACGCTCAAAAAACACCGCCTGAGTTTCAAAGCTCCCGAAGCGAAAGTATTGATAGTCGACGATATTTCAACAAACCTCCGGGTGTCAAAAGAGCTGATGTCGCTCTACGGCCTGGAGGCGCACACCTGTCTGAGCGGTCCTGAAGCCATCAGCCTCGTGCGCGCGAACCGTTACGACATCATTTTCATGGATCACATGATGCCCGGCATGAACGGAGTCGAGGCGGCGTCGATCATACGCTCTATCGACCGGGACAGCGAGTATTACCGGACTCTGCCGATAATAGCGCTGACCGCCAACGCCCTTTCCGGGCAGCGCGAAATGTTTTTGAAAAGCGGCATGGATGATTTTCTCGCCAAACCCATCGACCTTCAAAGGTTGGACTCTGTTTTGCGGAAATGGCTTCCGGAAGAGAAACGGCTAAACGTGAAAAACGATATCTCTGATATATCCGAGGCGGCAGCAGACCATGCCGATATGTTCGAGATACCGGGCGTATCCGTTGAGGCTGGGCTCGCAAACTCTGGAGGTTCGATTGCGGCGTATCTGGACGTGCTCGATATTTTTTGTTCTGACGCCGGTGAAAAGGCGGAGCAGATAGAGCGGTGCGCGGAGAACGGCGATCTCGACATGTACATGACTCTGGCTCATTCGCTGAAAGGAGCCTCGCGCAATATCGGGGCGACGGGATTCGGAGATTTCGCCGGACGCATGGAGGCGGCGGCGGAGTTTGAGGATGCGGGCATGATCGCGAGGGAAAACGGAGCGTTTCTGGATGCTCTGAGCAAACTGGCGAAAGGCATACGGAAGTCGCTCGATCATAGGGCCGCGACCGGACAGACGCCGCAGAGCGAGGATTTGACACAGTCCCAGATCGAAACGCTGCGAGTCGCGCTCACCGGTATGGACATCGCCGCGGCGAACAGATTGATACTCGAGTACTCGGCGCTGCCCCTGAACGAGCGCGCGAGGAAAATCCTGTCGGACATCGAGAACCACGTCCTGATGTTTGACTATGACAAAGCCGCCGAAACAATAGACTCTTTTGCCGGAAACATCGGCGAAAAGCCATACCGTTAAAAGGATGAAGGCATGATGGCAGGGAGAATCGGATATGCGAGAAGATATATCTATATTTCCTGTGTTTTTTGGTTTTTTTTCGGCGGAATCCTCTATTTTGTCACGTCACAAACCTTGAAACAGCAGATGGGCAGAAAATGCCTGGGCATCGCCTCCGCGGTAGCCGTGCTGCTGGAAGAGGATCCGGAGGGGTATCGAAAATTTATCGAGACGCTGGACACTGAAAGCGATTACTACATTAAAACCAAGGCGATGATTGAGAAAATACGTTTCGCCAACGAGGATAACATCGCGTTCTTGTATGCGGAGATACGAGTCTCGGAGAATGAGATGATGTACCTATTTGACGGGGAGTATGCCGGAGCCGGCACATTCGCCCCGCCTGGCTCCGTCGAGCAGCTCACCGCTACCCGCCGCGCGGCCTATGACAGCGCAAGCGCTTATATCGGCGATTTCGTCACCACGGTATGGGGTTTTCTTTTGTCGGCTTACGCGCCGGTTTTCGACAGAGGTACCGGAGAATTCCTTGGCATCGTGGGCGCGGATGTATCGGAGGAGCAATATAACGCGGTGATGAATAAACAGTTTCTCATTCTTTTGGGCAGCGCGATTTTAGTATCGGCTATGGGTTATTTCCTCATCCAACTGGACAGAGACGTGCTGGACACCAAAATGCAGAATGTCGGCAAATCGTCGTTCCTGGCCCGCATGAGCCACGAGATGCGGACTCCGCTCAATACGATCATAGGGATGTCCGAACTCATTTCGCGCAAGGAAATCCCCCGCGATATGATGGAATACGTCTCCACCATACATCAGGCTGGCAGAAATCTGCTCTCCATCATCAACGACATCCTTGACTTTTCCAAAATAGAGGCCGGACAGGTGAACATCGTATTAGACACATATTATTTCGCGTCCATTATAAACGACGCGGTGAACCTGACGCGCGCCCGCATGGCGGACAAGCCGCTTGATTTCCTGGTCAAAGCGGACAGTAACATCCCTGAGCGGCTGGTAGGCGACGAGATTCGCACCAAACAGGTGCTGTTGAACCTCCTGGGTAACGCGTTCAAATACACGAACTCGGGGTACATTTCCCTGGACGTCAGCTTTGAACAGATGGAAGACGGACAGGTTCGCCTCAAGTTTGCCGTCGAGGACAGCGGAATCGGGATAAAACAGGCGGACATCGGCAAGCTTTTCAGGGAATTTGTGCGAATCGAGGACGAAAAAGCAATAAAGGAGATCGAGGGAACCGGGCTGGGGCTTGCCATAACTCGCAGGATTTGCCGTGCCATGGGCGGGGACGTCTCGGTGGAAAGCGAGTACGGGCGCGGCTCACTGTTCACCGCGACTGTCGTCCAAACGCTGGCGGATGACCGCGGCGGGAAACTCGCGTCCGTTAGAGGCGCCGAAAGCCTCCGTGTGCTGGCGTTAGAGGAGAGACCGATCTATCTGGCCTCGTTGTCTTACGCGCTGTCCTGCCTCGGCGTGAACCCGGTGTTCGCGCGAAATTTCACGGACTTTACCGAACAGTTGGAGGGCGGTGAGTACGACTATGCCTTTGTCGCCTCCAGGCGCGCCGCAGACAGCGCGCTATCCGTCGGAAAGGGCCAGTCGCGCACTATGCTTGTGAGCATGGTCGAGATGAACGACATTTCGGCCTGCGATGATATCAGCAGCATCACGATGCCCATATTTTGCGTCAACGTCGCGAACGTCTTAAACGGAGTGCGAAACGAGGGAGGGAGGGCTGTGAGGAAGCGCCTGAGCTTCAAAGCCCCGGACGCGAAGGTTCTGATCGTGGATGACATTTCGACCAATCTGCGCGTGTCAAAAGAGCTGGTGTCGCTCTACGGCGTGGAGGTCCACACCTGCCTCAGCGGACCCGATGCGATAGAACTGGCGCAAGCGAACCGATATGACATCATTTTCATGGATCACATGATGCCGGGTATGGATGGCATCGAGGCGGCGTCCCTCATACGCTCCGCCGGCCCGGACAGCGAGTACTATCGATCCCTGCCAATCATAGCTCTGACAGCGAACGCGCTCTCCGGACAGCTTGAGATGTTTTTGGAGAACGGCATGAACGATTTTTTGGCTAAACCGATCGATCTCCAAAGGCTGGACTCCATTTTGAAAAAATGGCTCCCAAAGGAGAAACAGCTCGCCGCGGACTCCGAATCCGAAACGCCCGGCGGCGCGAGTCGAGCCGAAATGTTCGGGATACCTGGCGTGTCCGTGGAGACCGGGCTCGCCAACTCCGGGGGAACGGTCGAGGCGTACCTGGACATACTCGCGGTTTTCTGCGCGGATGTCGAGGAAAAATCGGAGCAAATAGCGAAATGCGCGGCAAACGGGGATATCGGCCTGTTCTTGACGCTCGTGCACGCGTTTAAGGGAGCCTCCCGCAGTATCGGAGCTATGGAATTCGGAGATTTCGCGGCAAGGATGGAGAGTGCGGCGCGGACTGGAGACGCGGGCGTGATAGCTGAGGAAACCGGAGCGTTTCTCGTGTCCGCGCATGAGCTGGTTTATAACATACGGAATTCGCTGAAGCGGGCGGACGCGTCAAGGAGGCGGGAAGGCGGCGACTTGACACAGGCTCAGATGGAGGCGCTGCGGTCGGCGCTCACTAGTATGGACATCGCCGCCGCGAACAGGTTGATACTCGAATACGCGGCTTTGCCATTGAGCGGGAAGGCGAGGAAAACCCTGTCAGACATCGAGAATAGCGTTCTGATGTTCGACTATGAGAAAGCCATCGAAATAATAGACGGGCTGGAAGGTGTTTGATTCCATTAGGGCTGCGCACGCATTTGGATATCGAACGCTGCGGCATCGCGCCGCCTGTTTTGACCGGCGTAAAGTAATGCTTGACGGACGACGGCCTGTTTCTGTGATAAACTTTAGGAGAAAGGCGGATGAGAGGCGCGATGATTTCCATCCGAAATTTGAAGAAAACATATCCTAACGGATTTACGGTTATGGAGAATTTCAATCTCGAAATAGAGCCCGGATCGTTTACGGTCCTCGTCGGACCTTCGGGGTGCGGCAAAACCACTCTTATCCGTCTGATTTCCGGGTTGGAGCGCTGCACGGAGGGTTCAATATGGATAGCCGGGAAAGACGTGACGCGCTGCGAACCCGGGGATAGGGGAGTCGCGGTGGTCTTTCAGAATTACGCGCTGTATCCTCATATGACTGTGGAAAAAAATATATCGTTCGGACTGAGAAATTTCGGTTATAAAAAGGATGAGATAAAAAAAATTCTGGCGGAAGTGCTCGATCTGGTCGGGCTGACGGAGCACGCGAAGAAAAAGCCGTCCGGTCTCTCCGGAGGGCAGCGTCAGCGCGTCGCCCTCGCGAGAGCCATATCGAAAAGCCCTGATGTGTTTCTGATGGACGAACCGCTCTCGAACCTCGACGCTCCGCTGAGGGCGCAGATGCGCGATGAACTTGCGAGACTCCATCGGAAATTGGGCGCGACATTTGTCTATATCACTCACGATCAGGCGGAAGCGATGAGTCTGGGCGATCATATCGCCGTGATGGACGACGGCAGGATAATGCAATACGGAACACCCGAGGAAATTTACGACACTCCCGCCAATGTCTTTACAGCCAGGTTTATAGGTGATCCGGGGATGAACATACTGCCTCGGAAGGACGGGATATATCTAGGATTCAGAGGGCAAAAAGTCGGCGTAGGACGGCCCGGCGGCCTCGATTGCATCTTTATCGAAGGCACGGTTTCGTCCAGGGAGCATCTGGGGGACGCGTACCGGTACAGAGTAACGGCCTCGGACGGTTCTCAGTTCGAGATGCGCCGTCCCGAACGCGTGGATGTGGGACGGCGTCTCGATATGTTCGTCAGGAAAAGCGACATATACGCCTTCGACGAAAGCGGGGTTCGCGTGGCTGATGTGAAAACGCTGGGAGCGGCGGCGCCGTGAAACCCGCGGCGGCCGTCCGTTCACCTTATATGCTCATTCTGCCTGCGCTTATACTGTGCCTCATTTTCAGCATAGCGCCGACCGCGATGTCGATACGCGACAGCTTCCGCAGCGTCGATTACGTCGCCGGCATCGATAAATTCGTCGGTCTGGCGAATTACAGATCTATTTTCACTGACGACGTTTTTTTGAGAGTGTTCAGGAACAGCATCGTATTCATGTTTTGCACTGTAGCGCTCTCCGTACCGCTGGGAGTGGCGGCCGCCCTGTTTCTCAACAGAAACGGTTTCATTCATAACCTCACTCAGAGCGTGATTTTTACGCCTCATATCGTCTCGTTCATAGCTGTTGCCGCCCTGTGGATGTTCATGATGGATCCTCGGTACGGAGTCCTGAATTACATGCTGGGAATTTTGGGTCTGCCCCCGTCGAGATGGCTGTTGGATCCCGATACGTCGCTCATGTCGCTTGTGGTGGTGGCGGTATGGAAAACGACTGGTTTCAACGCCCTTATCGTCATAGCCTCCCTTCAAAACATACCGGCCGAACTGTACGAGTCGGCCCGGCTGGATCGCGCGACGCCGGCCGGAATATTTTTTCATATAACGCTGCCTATGATCTCTCCGGTCCTTGTGTTCCTCGTCACGGCGAGCGCGATATCCGCGTTCGGCACGTTCGATATCGTCAAGTTCATGACCGAGGGCGGGCCGGGAAATTCGTCAAATCTGATGGTATATTGGATATACAGGACTGGCTTTCTGCATTTTCAAATAGGCAGGGCCATGGCCGGAGCGGTCGTCCTGATCCTGTTTCTTTCCGTCGTTTCGACGGTGAACTTCGCGCTGATGAACAGGCGCGCGCACTACCAATGAAGGAAGGCTTACCTCGGATGGCGCTGCGGGCGGCCGGGTTCGCGGCTCTCATTCTGACCTTCGTCTTTCCGATGTTCTTCATGGTCTCCGCTTCATTAATGAGCCGGTACGAAGTGAACATAACGCCGCCCGCGTTGCTGCCGTCGGAGTTTCACCCCGAGAACTATTCCGAGGCGTGGAGCAAGATGAACTTCGTCCACTATCTGCGCAACTCGCTGCTGTCCACACTCATCACGATATCAGGTCAGTTGCTGGCGTGCGTGCCTTGCGCGTACGCGTTCGCGAAGAAACAGTTCCGATTCAAAAAAGCGCTTTACTGCCTCGTCCTGTTCGATCTCATGGTGCCCGCGCAGGCGATATTTCTCCAGATGTATATATTGGAGAGCAGGATTGGATGGATAAATACCATGCGAGGGCTTACCGTGCCGTTCTTTTATTCCGCGTTCACCATCTTTTCCCTCGTCCAGTATTTCAAGACGATTCCCGATGAAATACTGGACGCGGCGAGACTCGACAGATGTTCCGAGATTCGGGTGATCGCGAGTATCATGGCGCCGATGGCGAGACCAATCATAATAACGGCGATGATATTCACTTTCGTCTATAAATGGAACGATTACTTCTGGACCTCCATACTTACCACCGACGAGGCTGTGCGCACCCTGCCGATGGCAATACAGAACCTGATGCCCGTGGATCACGCGGCAAGAGAATGGCACGTCATAATGGCCGGGAACGTGATGGCGCTCGCCCCCATACTGGCGGCGTACGTCCTGGCGAACAGAGCGATCAAAAGAGGTTTGATATACGGAAATCGGCAAACAGCCGAAACCGGCGGCAAGCGGGTTTGAGCATCCGGCCGCGCCTCGGATTGTCAATCAGGGAGGGATGTGAAATATATAATATGTTTTTGACAAAGGGTATTATGTTGGCGTACTAACCTTTATTTGTATTCTTGGAGGGAACCAGGGAGGAATTAATGTGAAAAGAAATAGTGTGTTTTTGATGGCGGGTATTATACTGGCGTACTCGTTCTCATTGGTATTTTCGGAGATACCCGGCTCCGCGCTGCGTGCGGAGCCGTCCGATAAAACACGGGACGCCGGCGGGGTGGAAATAGTGTTCTGGAACGTCTTCGCCGACGAGACCAGCACCGGCGCTTTTCTCGCGAAAGCGTCAGAGGATTTTATGAGGGAAAATCCCGGCGTCAAGATCACCATTAACGGGCAGGGCGGCTACGACGCCGTCGCGGAACGCCTGGAAGCCGCGGCCGCCGGCGGCGGCGGAAATCTCCCGACGATGGCCATAATCGAGGAGACGTTTCTGGGCAGATTCCACCCCATAGTGGAGGATATGTCGGGGTATCTGCCGCCCGGCGTCATAGCGAATTACCAGCCCGGGCTTCTCGCCTCGGGGTATATCGGAGGCTCTTTATACGCCGTACCCTTCAATCGCTCCATGCCGGTGCTGTTTTACAACAAGACCATGTTCGAGTCGTCCGGGGTGACATCGCCGCCCGCTACATGGGAGGAATTCAGAAAGATAGCGGAGGCCCTGTCCGATCCGGAACGGGGTATAAGGGGCGCGGGCCTCTGCTGGGACACAGACGCCTGGATATTTGAATCGGTTCTCTATTCCTGGGGCGGAGATATATTGGACGGCGTGAACAAAAATGTCGTTTTCAACGACGGAGGAAGGGCGGCGGAGATAGTGAAGTTTTTCCAGGAGATGGAGGAGGAGCGGACGCTTTTCAGTCCATACGATCATCAGGAAGATCCCTGGATAACCGTCGCGACGGAGATGCTGCAAGGACGGGTCTGCATGATGCTGGGGTCGAACGGCATGTATTCCCTTAACTCACAATGGATGGCCGACGCCGGTTATGAACTTGGCATGGCCATGCAGCCTTCGTTCGGCGGAACGCCGTCCGTCGCCACCGGCGGCGGCAATATCGTCGTGTTCCGGAGTGCGAGCGAGGAGCAGAAATCCGCCGCGGGCAAGTTTATGGAATTTCTGGCGCGCGATGAATACGCGGGGGAGTATGCCGTGCTGACCGGATATCTGCCCGTCACTAACACGGCCATGGACTCGGAAAAACTGCGCGCCATGCTGATAGAAAAACCGGAATACAAAGCGGTCCTGGAGCAGATGAGATATGCCCACAGACGGCCGTTCACGAAAAACTGGAAGAATATGTACGGCATAATAGTCGAGGAACTCGAAGCCTGCCTGTCGAATAAACGGGCTGAGGCGGCTGAAGCTATGAAAAGAGCCGCTTTGGCCTGTCAGAAGGTCATGAATGAAAACCCTGATTGAATTGCCGAAATGGGTAAATGCGTGAAAACGAATTTCTTTGGCAGCGGCAAATTTTATAAGGGCAATATCCACACTCATACGACGCGTTCGGACGGCAGAAAGAGTCCGGACGACGTCGCGCGTGAGTATAGGGAACACGGATACGATTTCATGTCCATAACGGACCACAACATCCACTCGGATTTCAGTGATTTCAACCGAGACGATTTTCTCATGCTGCCAGGCATGGAGATAAACGCGCCGCCGCAGGCCGGCAGCGATACGGAATATCATTTTCTGGTACTCCCGGGCACAAGGGAGATGCGCGAGAACGCGCCCATGCCTCCGTACGAACACGATTTCAGGCTGGAACTGGAACCGCGGCACACTGTGGAATATCTTCAGCCGATCATAGACGACGCGGTGATGAGAGGATACTGGATCACGCTGAACCATCCGTACTGGTCCAGGGTCGAATATGATCAGGTATTGGCGTTCAAGAACATCTCGGCCCTCGAAGTCTACAATTTTTGCTCATTCGTCATCGAGAACACCGGCGAATCATACCAGTGCTGGGACGCCGTCCTCCGAAACGGAGTCCGTATGCTGGGGACTTCCGTCGACGACGCGCATCATTTTTTTCCGGAAAATTCGGGGGGCTATGACGCGTTCGGCGGCTGCGTCATGGTAAAGGCCAAATCCCTGTCACTCGACGATATAACGGAGGCCCTTGTCTCGGGGAGCTTTTACGGCAGCGCCGGAGGCCCCGAAATATATGAATTTTACGTCGACGGCGGGAATATCCATTTTCACTGTTCTCCCGCGGCGCGCATCTATTTCGGCGGACGGGCGCGCCATATGCGCTGGAAGCTTGCGGACCCCGGAGGGACGCTTCTCACCGAATTTGTCTCTCCTCTCCTGGGAGACGAACTGTACGTGCGGGCGGAGTGCTTCGACGAGCGCGGCAGGAAATCTTTCACGAATCCGATATGGCTGGACGCCCCGGATATAAATCCGGAATGAATGCCGTGACGGAATGAACGTGCCGTACAAACGAAGAGATATTGTGATAATTCCGCTTCAGGATTCCCGAAACATGGTACTGGCGTGTGACAGTTGCGGCGGATTGGGCCTCAAAGAGGGAGACGTCATGGCGATAGACCCGTACTTCGTCGGCAAATTTACTGTCCGCGTCGCCCTGCTTGAAGTGATGGCGTCCGGGGCAAGGCCGATAGCCGTATCCGACGGTCTGTGCTGCGAAATGAACCCGACCGGAAGGGCCATCGTGAGGGGCATTGAGGATGAAATAGCCGTCTGCGGTTTGAAAGACGTCATACTGACCGGCTCCACCGAGGAAAATTTTCCGGCATCGATGACAGGCGTCGGGATTACGGTGCTGGGCTGTGCTGATAAGGACGGGCTTCGTTTCGGAAACGGCCGTCCGGGCGATATAGCGCTGCTTGCCGGGAAACCCGCGATGGGCTCGGCGGTCGACCTCTCAAATGACCTCTGCTATGCGAACCTGGCGAGGCTTCTGGATTTCACGGGCGCTGTCGAAATAGTTCCCGTCGGATCGAAGGGGATCCTGTACGAGGCAAACATGCTCGCCGGACTGCACGGGCTTTCTTTCAAGCCGAAAGCCTGCGGCGTCGACCTGTCCGCCTCAGCGGGGCCCGCAACATGCATCGTCGCCATATGCCGGCAGGAAGCCGCAGGCGAGTTTCCCGATTTCACAGTGATCGGCGCGTTCGAGTGAGTCCACGGAGGACGGACCTTACTTGACGATTAATCCTTTGCTCGTGCGCAGGTGTATGACATAACATTTTATTAATTTTCAGCGCCAGCTCAACAGTTTCTTCATTTGGAAGCAATTAACGGCAAGAAATGATTTCCTTTGCTATCGACCTCTTCTTCTTTGAACAAAAAGTGGAGATTTGGGCGAATCGGAACCTCTTGACAAAAAGAGATTATAAGTATATATATATGAATAATATGGTATTAAATGTCGAGATCGAAAAGGAACGCTTCGTCATGACAATTCAAGTAAAAGAAAATATACGTCCGACATGCTGCGCGTATGAAAAAACAGAGTTTAAGCCAATCGGAAAAACCATGATCAGAATGGACAGGAATGAAAGCGTGTTTGGGCTGTCAAAGCGTGTGACAGAGGCAATTAACGCGGAACTCTCGAATCTGGCAAGCTATCCGGAAAATTCGGCAAGGGCGCTTAGGGAAGCGATTGCCGGCAAAATGAAGATGGATGCCGACCGGGTTTTAATTGGAAACGGTTCTTATGAATTGCTCGCTTTGATTGCGGCGGTATACATAGACAGCGGAGACGAGTGCATTGTTTCATACCCTTCCTTTATTTGGTATGAAAAATTCACTTTGCTCGGGAATGGCGCTGTCGTCGCGGTTCCCCTCAAGGATTTCAAAATCGACGCGGAAGGGGTCTTGCGAAAAACCACCCTGAAAACAAAGATTATCTGGCTCGTGAACCCGAATAATCCCACAGGAACCATTCTTTCGCCCAAAGAGTTGGACGCGTTCATTGGAAGGGTACCGAAAAGCGCGCTGGTCGTGATTGATGAGGCGTACGCTGAATTTTCAAAGGCATACGATATGAGTGAAAGCGCCTTGCTGACAGAAAAATATGACAATGTCATTATTTTGAGAACCTTCTCAAAATTTTACGGTTTGGCGGCGCTTCGCATAGGATACGCGATTTCAAATGTCGAAATAATCCATGATTTATTTCAATTCCGCATACCGCCGAATCACAACCGCCTCGGCGCCGCCGCCGCAAAGGCGGCTTTTGGCGACGAGGAATTTTTCAATGAGACAAAGGCAAAAGTGATTGAACAAAGAGAATACCTATATGACCGGCTGGATAAATTAGGCTTGCGATACATCAAATCCGAGGCAAACTTTATTTTTGTCAATTTTGGCAAAGACGCGAAGGCGGTTGAAAAAGAATTGAAAAACAGAAACATATTGGTAAAACCGGGAAAAGAATTCGGTTTTGAGGAGTGGCTGCGAATTACTTTTGGCGTCAGGGAAATCAATGACCGTTTGCTTGGAAATCTAAGCGAGATCATGGAAAACAGGAGGAAGGCGTCGTGAAGATAGCGCTCTGCGGCGACGCCTTGTTTTCGAGCAGGAACCTGTTAAAGCGCTTTGAGCAGACGCTGCTTGATATGCTGGGGCAGGCGGACGTGAGATTTGTCAACGCGGAATTCTGCACGCCGAAAAGGAAAACGCCGCCTGCCGCCGGGCGAGGGTACACAACTTCTGTCAGAGAAGAAACGCTGGACGAACTAAAAGATTTGGGTTTTGACCTGGTGGCCTTCGCGAACAATCACACAGGGGATTATGGAAGCGCAGGCGTAATCGACACCTTGGAGGCGGCGGAGAAGAGAGGTTTGATTCCATGCGGCATCGGCAGAAGTCTTGACGAGGCGAGGGCGCCGGCTTTTTTCGACACAAAAAAAGGGCGCGTAGGCGTGGTGACGGTCTGCACGACGAGATCGGAGGTATTCGCGGCGAGTAAAGGCGGCAACGGAGTTCCCCCAAGACCGGGGCTTAATCCGCTTCGCTGGAAACAATCCTACGTACTGCCTGAAAATTTATATTTTCAGCTGAAAGCGATAGACGAGGCTCTGGGAACGCGGGCAAGCATGGCGGAGGGCCTTCGCGTGGAAACGATGCCGGCGCCGGGCGAAGATCGTTTTCGGTTTGGCTCCCTGTATGAGGGCAACCTGATGATCGAAAGAGGAGAGCGGGCTTATGTGAAAACGCACATGAATGAGAGAGACAAGGAAGAAAATCTTCGCGCCATAAGAGACTGCAAAAAAAGAGCCGACATTGCGATCGTCAGCATACACACCCATGAAGGCGTCAACGAGAATTGGTATTCTGAACAGCCGGCAGAATTCGTCAGAGAATTTGCGCGCTTGGCAATAGAATCAGGGGCTGACGCCGTGGTCGGGCATGGAGCGCATTTCTTGCGAGCGGTGGAGATTTACCGGGGAGCGCCGATTTTTTATAATCTGGGAAGCCTGTTGATGGAATTTGAGGCGGGAGAATCGATCATTCCGCCGGAAATGTATGAAGACTACAATTTAAAAGGCGATTCCTTCCCGTCGGACTTGCATGGAAATCGCGCGAAGGACACGAATGGGGAATTTATAGGCTTTAACGCGGAGCCGAGATTTTCGCGAGGCTGCGTCGCGGTTTTAGATTGCGATGGGGGAAAAATCGAATCCAGGCTGAAACCCGTTGATTTGAGAATGAACAGCGACAGAACCGCGAACAGGGGAATTCCCGTGAGCGCGTCCCATGAGACAGGAGAAGAGATTGCCGCTTATCTGAACAAGATCGGAGGGGAGCACGGCGCAAAGTGCCGGTATGACAGGGAAGACGCCTGCATCCGCATCGCTCCCGTTCAAGAGTCCTTACGCCTGGGAAGGAGTTTATAAGTGATAAGCCTTTCGAACATCCATAAATCTTTTAAGAAGCACCAGGTTTTAAAAGGCATAAGCTTAAAGGTGGGAAAAGGGGAAGTCGTAGTGATTATCGGGCCAAGCGGCTCAGGAAAAACAACGCTTCTGCGATGCATAAATTTCCTGACACCCCCGGAAGAGGGGGAGATAGAAATCAGCGGCGTTCGGGTTGACGCGAAAAATGCGACAAAAAAGGAAATTTTGAAACTCAGAAAAAAAACAGCCATGGTATTTCAGGGCTTCAATCTGTTCAGCAATAAATCGGCGCTGGAAAACATAACAGAAGGCCCTGTCATCGTTCAGAAAAGAAATAAAAGCGAGGCGGCGGAACAGGCGAAAAAACTGTTGGATTCAGTGGGCCTGTCTGATAAGTACGACGCCCGCGCGAGCCAACTGTCAGGAGGCCAGCAGCAAAGAGTCGCAATCGCAAGGGCAATGGCGCTGAACCCCGAGGTAATCTTGTTTGACGAGCCAACCAGCGCGTTGGATCCGGAACTGGTGAATGAAGTGCTGAGCGTCATGAATGAATTGGCGCGAAACGGAGTGACGATGATCGTCGTGACCCACGAAATGAAATTCGCAAAAAACGCCGCGACCAAAGTTGTCGTCATGGACAACGGGACAATCATTGAGCAGGGAAGCCCCGAGGAAATATTTGACAACCCTCGAGAAGAAAGAACCCGGCAGTTTTTAAAAAAAATCAATTAACAATATCAAGGAGGAAATCGCGATGAAAAACAATTTACGGAAAGTATTGGCGGCATTGATCCTGACAGGAGTGTTTTGGGCCGGCTCCTCGAACAATGGCACTGGCGTCGAGGCTGAAGAACAAACCAAAACGACGGCAAGAACGATCATAGTTGGTTCCCCTGAGGGAGTGCGGCCCATGAGTTATACAGACGAAGACGGTAAATTTACCGGTTATGAGGTGGAAGTGCTGAGGAAAATAGCAGAAAGCCTCCCCAAGTACGATTTTGAGTTCAGGCCAATGGAAAGCAAGTCGATTTACGCCGGAATGAGCAATGGCAAAGTGGATATGTCCGCGGCGAATTCCAGAAGAAGCGAAGGCAGGGAGGCTGAATTCATTCATACGAAATACGCGTATAATTACTCGCCGCTGCGATTTGTTGTGGCGGAGGACAACGCTGAAATCACGTCAATTAAAGATTTGGAAGGCAAGAAGGTGGCAATGACGGAAGGATCCTTGCAGGCGGTGGTACTGGCGGATTACATCGAAAAAAACGGTTCGGCCATGGAATTGGTGTATTCCTCCGATTACGCTCAGCTTCTGGCGACCGGGCGCGTGGACGCCGCCGTTTCGCCGGAGTGGAGAATCCCCGCCATCAATGCCAGCTTTGACAAATTTAAAATAAAACCCGTGGGTGAAGTGGTGGAAGGGACGGATGAATATTCTTCCGACTCGAATGTGTATTTTTGGTTTGCGAAAGATGAAACTGAATTAAAAGACGCCATTGACGCGGAGATCCTCAAATTGCGGAAAGACGGGACATTGTCAAAATTGGCGGTAGAATGGCTGGGCACAGATTTTGTGTCTCAGATCGACACAAGCAAAGAACGGTGACATGGGAAATGTATTTGAGGTTTCCCTGATTGGCAAATTCGTAATAAGACTGTTGCCTTTTATACCGGGCACGATGCTTATGCTGGTTGCCATCATACTGGGAAGCCTCTTGCTGGGAGGCGTGTTTTCAGCGATCAGGATTTACGGAGTACCGGTATTGAGCCAAATGGTCCGAGTTTTCATTTCCTTTTCCAGAGGGACTCCGATTTTAACGCAGTTGTTCATTTTCTATTATGGGGTCCCTCAAATATTGAAAAGCGTCGGCATTGACATCACCAGAGTGGAAGGGCTCCATTTTGTCGTCGCCACGTACAGCTTGTATTATGGCTCCGCGAACGCGGAGAACATAAGAAGTTCTGTATCCAGTGTCGGGAAAGGGCAGTATGACGCGGCGTACTCAATTGGAATGACCACTTTCACAGCGCTTCGCCGGATTGTAGTCCCGCAGGCGTTGCGGGTATTCATTCCCAACGTGGCGAATTTATATTTGCGCGCCTTGAAAAACACGTCCCTGGCATTTTCAGTGGGAGTTGTTGATTTGATGAGCAAAGGAAAGATATTGGGGCAGTATTCCATGCATTTTTTTGAGGCTTATCTGGCGCTCTCCATCATCTATTATCTTTTATACCTGGCGTTTAATTTTGTTTTTACGGCCTTGGAAAAGAAGGTGGCTTTATCCTGAGGATGAGCGGGCGATATGGGACTTAACTTTGAATTCATGGCCGAAGTCTTTCCCGTGATTGTAAAGAAGCTCCCCATCAATCTGGAACTGACGTTTATTCCATTTTTGGCTGGATTGGCGATTGCCGTCGTCATAACGTTCTTGAGGGAAATCAAGCTAAAGGCATTGCAATGGTTTTTGCGGTTTTATATTTCATTCATAAGAGGGACGCCTTTAGTCCTTCAGCTTTATTTAGTGTTTTACGCCTTGCCGGAATTGGCAAGAGCGGTATTCGGACTGCTTGGCAAAGAGTTTGACATTAATAAGCTTTCCGTCATGTTGCTGTGTATGATCGCGCTGAGCATCAATATCTCGGCTTATCTGGCGGAAACGATACGAAGCGGAATAAGCGCCGTCCGAATCGGGGAGATAGAGGCGGGCTATTCAATCAGCATGACTAAGGCGCAGGTTATGAGGCGCATTGTGCTGCCTCAGGCATTCCAGATCAGCCTGCCCAATCTATGCACATTGATTATCGCCGCGTTGCAAAACACGGTTGTGGTGTTTTTTGTCACGCTTGAAGAAATGAACGCGATGGGCAGCATCGCCGCGCAGAATAACTGGCTGTATTTTGAGTCCTTCCTTGTTGTGGGGCTGATTTTCTGGGTGATTACGATATTGACTGAGATGTTTTTTCATGCGCTGGAAAGATATGCCGGGCTAGAGAAGAAACAGACTGCCGTATAACGAATTATTTAGAAAGACACGAGGGCGGGATCAGAAGGCGAGTTACCAATCTCAACGTCTTGGAGCGCGATTTGCGAAGCATCTATGAACCGGTGTCAAGAAATTTACTTGACACCGGTTCGGCGCTCTCGTATAATGAACCGCGTTGCGGAGTGATGGGCATGGGTTGCGATCGGGGACTTGACGCCATACTGCTGGAGAGGGTTCGTTTCGGGGAATTGTACGACGCTTATTCGCCGATATTAACTGAAAAACAACGCGAGGTCTGCGAACTGTTTTTAGGAGAGGATCTCTCCGTTTCGGAACTCGGCGTGACGCTGGGGATGTCGCGCCAGGGCGCTTATGACCTTGCGCGGAGATCGCTCGAACGCCTCGGCGAGATAGAGCGATTGCTGGGGTTGCTCGAACTTCAGAGGGCGCACAAGTCACTCGTATCCCTTATAGAAGAGAACAGAGATATTCTGCCGGGAGAGTTTCTCGACAGGGCCCGTCGGTTTGAGGGCAGAATGACTTCAGAAAGGAACGGTGCGGATGTTTGAGTCGCTGAAAGAACGGTTTGACGCTGTATTCGCCGGGCTGAAAGGCCGCGGCCGGCTGTCGGCCGATGATGTCTCCGCCGCGTTGCGCGAGGTGCGGCGGGCGCTTCTGGAGGCGGACGTCAATTATAAAGTCGTCAGGGAGTTGCTCGACGCGACCTTAAAACGGGCCACGGGCGCGGACGCGCTGAACTCAATAACTCCCGCGCAGCGTGTGGCGGCCATTGTTTACGAGGAGCTTGTAAATATAATGGGCCGCGAACCCGCGCCGCTCACTATATCTCCCAAACCTCCGACTGTTTACATGATGGTCGGCCTTCAAGGCTCGGGCAAGACGACGACCACGGTAAAAATAGCCCGAAGGATGTCAAAATCCCATAAACCGCTCGTTGTGGCGTGCGATCTCCGGCGTCCGGCGGCCTCCGAGCAATTGAGGATACTGGCGGAGAGCGCCGGAGTTGCCTTCTTTGGACCGGAACCCGGAGAAACCGATCCGTCCTCGGTCGCTCGAAAATCTCTTGCCTACGCGGAGGATCATCTTTGCGACCTCATTCTGCTCGACACGGCCGGACGCCTGCAGTTGGACGACGAACTCATGGCGGAACTGGACACGATGAAATCCGTCGTGCCGCCTTATGAGATATTGCTGGTGGTGGATTCCATGACCGGACAGGAGGCCGTCGAAGTGTCCGGCGCTTTCAACAGCCGTCTTGGCCTTACCGGCGTCGTTCTCACAAAACTGGACGGAGACGCGCGAGGCGGTCCAGCGCTTGCTATACGGGCAGCGACCGGCGTTCCGGTGAAACTTGCCGGGATGGGCGAGCATACGGATGATTTGGAGCAGTTCGACGCGTCAAGAATGGCGTCCCGCATTATGGGGATGGGAGATATGGCGGGGCTCATGGAGAAGATAGAGCGGGCCGCCGATATGGATGGCATTGAGCGAATAACCGAAAGCCTGAAGAAAAATAAATTCACGCTGGAAGATATGCTGATGCATTTGCAGCAGATAAAAAAATTGGGACCGCTCGACAAGGTGCTTGAAATGCTGCCGATACCGGGCGGCGCGAAAGCGTTGAAGGGCGCGGATATGGACATGTCGAGGCTGAAATATACCGAGGCGATAATCCAGTCTATGACAAAAAATGAGCGCCGCTCGCCCGAGATAATCAAAGGAGGCCGGCGCAGGCGCATCGCTTCTGGCTCTGGAACGAGCGTACAGCAGGTAAACCAGGTATTGGCGCAGTACGAACAGATGAAAGGCATGATGAAGTCTCTTGGCAAAATGGGGCGTATGTCTCCTCAATCGTTCAAAATACCCGGAGCCATGAAAAATTTATTCAAAGGAAGATAATTCAGGGAGGTGCTTGGCAAACATGGCAGTTCGTATTCGTTTGGCGCGTCATGGCAAAAAAAAGGCTCCATTCTATCGTCTGGTGGTGGCGGATTCACGCTCTCCGAGGGACGGGCGTTTTATCGAGTTGATTGGCACTTACAACCCGATGACCGATCCGGCGGACGTGAAGGTGAATGAGGAACGGGCGCTGCACTGGCTATCGGTGGGAGCTATACCTTCCGACACGGCGCGCGCGCTTCTTCGCAAGTCGGGAGTGTTGGACAAACTCCAGTCGGTTAAGAGGGAAAACAGCGAAACTCAGAACGTCTGTACCATCTGCGAGATCCCGGATTCGGAGTGAGGAAGATGCCGGACTACGGCGCTATAGTCGAATACATTGTCCGCAGGCTGGTGAATCGGCCTGACGAAGTGATTGTGACAAGCGAGCGTAATAAGGCAGGGGCTACGATGATCACTATATCGGCGGCGCACGACGATATAGGACGGGTGATAGGCAAACACGGGACCACCATAAACGCGATAAGGCTGTTGGTCAAGGCGGCCTCCGTGAAACCGTGTGAAAAAGTGGATGTCGATCTCCTCTAGCCGCAGCGGGAAGCGTGACAGAATACAGATAGGCCGGATAGTCGGGGCTCACGGGACGAGAGGCGAAATAAGGATCGTCCCCACGACCGATTACCCCGAGCGTTTTTTCGGAATGAAAACGCTCTGCGCTGAATTTTCGGGCAATCCAAGAGAGCATTCCAAACCGCCGGTTTTGCTCGAAGTGACCGGAATGAGGCCGCATGAAGGCAAAGGACAGATTCTTGCGGCGGTAAGCGGGATCGGCGACAAGGATTCCGCCGACGCGCTGAAAGGATATGCCATAACCGTGGCGCCCGAGGAGCGGGTTGAGCTGACGGAAGGGGAGTATTGGGTGGATTCCCTGATCGGCCTCGACGTAGTGGACGACGACGGGGGCGGGTATCTTGGAAAAATAGAGGACGTCATGAGCACCGGAAGCAACGATGTATATCGGATAAAAACCGAAGACGGCAGTATGAAACTGATACCCGCCATCGGCGATGTGGTGCGTTCGATATCGCCGGACGAAGGCGTCATGAGGATACACGTGCTGGAGGGTCTGTGGGATTGATAGCTCCCCGAGGCAAACCGCGGATTTACGTCGTTACGGCATTTCCGGAACTTGTGAAGAGTTACCTGTCGTCGAGCGTCCTTGGACGCGGCATAAATTCGGGGCTTCTTGAAGTATCGGCTGTCGATATTCGGGATTTCGCGACGGGCGCTTACAGGCAGATAGACGATTACAGCTACGGCGGCGGCGGCATGGTGCTGATGCCGGAGCCGCTTGCGGCGGCGGTCGACTCCATATCGCGGCGCGAGGATCGTTTCGTGGCGTATCCCAGCCCGCAGGGCGTGAGAATGGGGCAGGAACTCGTCGAGGATTTGCGCCGGATCGCCGAAACGAAACGCCTGGTGATCATCTGCGGGCATTACGAAGGAGTGGACGAACGCTTCGTAACGCGCGACGTCGATCTCGAAATTTCGTTTGGGGATTTCGTCCTCACAGGCGGAGAGCTTCCGGCGCTCGCTATAGTAGATGCTCTCGCGCGTCTGGTCCACGGAGTGGTAGGGAAGCGAGAGGCGGTTTCACAGGACTCGTTTTTCTCGGGGATGCTGGATAACGCGCACTATACGCGGCCGGAGAATTTCAGAGGCGACGGTGTCCCGGGAGTGCTGCTCGGCGGGGACCACGACGCTGTAAATCGTTTCAGGCGGAAAGACGCGATAAAAAGGACTCTTTCCAGAAGGCCGGAGATGATAGCGAGAGCCGGAATAATGCCCTACGTCGAGGGCGGGGTTTATGTCCTTCAGCTCCATCATCCGGTTCTCGACAGAAGCGGCAGCGAATCCACCACGGCTGTAACGGGCATGGATCTGCACGATATAGCGCGGGCTTGCAGGACTTACGGAGTGAAAAAATACCTTGTGGTGACGCCGTTGAAATCTCAGCGGGAATTGATAAAAAAAGTCGCGTCCCACTGGGTGAGCGGTTATGGAGCGCGGTTCAATCCTGACAGGGCGGAAGCGATGAGAAAAATCAAGACCTCCGATACCCTGCGCCAGGCGCTCGAATGGATAGAGGGCAAAGAACGCGCGTTCCCTTTTACGATAGCCACAACGGCTAAAGAACAGAGCGGAACGGCGAGCTGGGTCACGCTGAAAGAGCGAGTGCTGCGCGAAGGACGCCCAGTGGCGTTCATTTTCGGCACAGGCTGGGGACTTTGCGACGAGACGCTCGCGTCGTCGGATTCCATAATGTCCCCGATATCCGGAGGTTTGGACGGTTATAATCATCTCTCCGTGAGAAGCGCGGTCAGTATAACGCTCGACAGGTTTTTTGGTTTCAGATAGACTGACGAAGGCGAATAATCAGAGAGGAGTTGATACAGCTATGATTGATCCGAGAATAGCGCTGGTCGAAAGACGTTTTCGCAAAGAGGATGGAATACCGGAATTTCGCGCCGGCGACACCGTAAAAGTTCACGTCAGGGTTCACGAGGGCAACCGCGAACGCATACAGGTGTTCGAAGGAGTGGTGATCGGGCGTCAGCACGGCGGATTGCGCGAGAATTTCATCGTGCGCAAGATGTCGGGCGGGATCGGCGTGGAAAGAATTTTCCCCGTCCATTGCCCGAGCATTGACAGGATAGAAGTTACCCGCCTCGGCAAAGTGAAGCGGGCCAAGCTCTACTATCTGCGCCGGCTGAGCGGCAAAGCGGCGCGCATCAAAGAACGCCGGGAATTTTAAAAATCAAGAGGGCGCGCGAAATCGGCGCGCCCTCCCGATTTTCCCGTCCGAACCGCGATCACTATGAACATATCGCGGTATCATAAAAACAACAAAGATTTGAGTGGAGGCATTTTCAGAATTGAACGGTTTTCGAATGGAATGGAATAAAAGAGGTTTCAAAAAATTGACGCATATAGCGCCAATCATAGCCAGGGCGGAATGGAAGACGTTTCTCGCGGTTATTTTCGGTTGTGCGGCATATTCCGTGGGAGTGATGTCTTTTACCGTTCCCTTTCATTTTCCCGACTCCGGGATTACCGGAATAGCCATACTTGTTAATTATTCTTTCGGAATATCGCTTCCGTTACTTGTCACCGCTGTAAATATCGGGCTTTTAGTCTGGGCGCGGAAGGAACTTTCCGTAAGGATGGTTCTGTGGACGGTATTTTCGGTGGCGCTGATCGCCGTCATGATGAAATTTATGGAAAATATGCCGTTCGCCCACACCGATCAGAAACTGCTGATAGCTTTGATAGGGGGAGCCATCAAGGGTTACGGCGGCGGACTGGTGCTTCATGCCGGCGCTTCGATGGGAGGACTCGACATCATCAGCCTGTATATGCAAAAGAAGTACGGTATGGAGATAGGCAAATTTAGTTTTTACATCAATATGTGCATAATTGCGGCCGGTTCTTTCATAGTGGGAATAGAAAACTCCATGCTGGGCCTCGTGTCCGTTTTCGCGTCGAGCGTTTTGATAGACAGCACCATGTCTTCTTTCGACATGCGCCGCCTCGTCCTGGTAGTGACAAAAGACCCTGAGCCGGTGCTTCATTTCGTAACGTCCGAGCTGAAAAGAGGAGTCACGGTCATAAAGTCGCACGGAGGCTACTCCGGTGAAGAAAGACCCACAATCATGTGCCTCCTGACGCGCCGTCAATCCGTCGACCTCAAACGATTTATCGCCGAAAATCAGCCCTCCACTTTTATGGTAGTATCTGATGCCAGAGAAGTGGTCGGCAAAGGTTTCAAATCGTGGATGCCGCGATGATCATCTGACGACTATCATCTCCCTGGTGAATTTGTTCAGCGGTTCCGCCGTCCCGTCAGGTTTGACGGCGACAAGGTTTTCGATCCTGACCCCGAACTTGCCGGGGATGTATATGCCGGGTTCGACGCTGAACACGTTTCCCGGTTCGAGGGGCGCGTCATTGCCCTCGACGATATAGGGTTCCTCGTGAATCGCTATGCCGACTCCGTGTCCCAGCCTGTTGAGGAAATATTGTCCGTAACCGGCATCCTCGATTATTTTGCGGGCCGCCCTGTCGACGCCCTGCCCGGTTTGTCCGTTTCTCACCGCCGCCTCTCCGGCTTCCTGCGCCTTCAAAACTATATCGTAAATTTTTTTCATCTCATCGCTTGCGCCGCCGACGCAAAATGTCCTGGTCATATCGGAGCAGTAACCCTTATAACGGCATCCCATATCCACCACTACAAAGTCGTTATCCCGCACGATCCCGCCGACTCCCTGATAGTGAGGCATGGAGCCGCCCGGTCCTCTTGCCACTATCGGAGAGAATGAAATATCCTCGGCGCCGTGTTCGGCGAAGAGTCTCAAAAGTTCTTCCCGTATCTCTTTTTCACTCAAACCCTTTCTGATGAATTTTGATATATCTTCCATCACCGCGTCCGCGATAGCTCCGGCGCGCCTCAAATTTTCGAGTTCCGTCTCGTCCTTTATTCTGCGGAGGGGCGACAGCATGGACGCGCCGTTAATATATTCCGCGCCCAAGGCGGCCGTAATATCTATCAGATCGACAGCCCGCACCCCATAGTTGACGGCGATTTTGCCCCCTGTGACGCCGATTTCCCGGCAGCCAGCGACAAAAGCTTCGATGAAGCCCTCGTGATCGGCCCAAATTTTATAGACAGCGTCCCCTCCGAGCGCGTTGCGCATTTCCTCGCCATAAAGCATCGGAGCGAGAGCGAATATCCTGCCGTCCGACGAGATGACGAGCCCCTTCGGTCTCTCGTCGTCAAAGAGTTTCAAGTCGGCCAGATATTCGAGATCCGTAGACGGCCCGGCAAAAATAGCGTCGAGTCGTTTCTTTCGGAGGATAGCGGCCAGGTTTTCGACTCTTTTCGTGTGAAACATAGTATTCCTCCTGGTTTTTGAATTATATAATTATATTTCATATTTTTA
>JAISYN010000244.1 GCA_031269915.1 Synergistaceae bacterium | reverse complement strand
TCTGCCCCGCGTGCAGGTCGGCGGTGACTATTCTGTCGGCTCCGGCCTGCTGTAACAGGTTCGCGACGAGTTTTGCGGTGATGGGTTCCCTGGCGCGCGCCTTGCGGTCCTGGCGCGCGTAGCCGAAATACGGCAGCACCACGTTTATTCTGTACGCCGAAGCGCGTTTCATGGCATCGATTATCACGAGCAGCTCCATGAGGTTATCGTTGACCGGCGCGCATGTGGGTTGAATTATGAAAGCGTCGGAACCCCTTACGCTCTCCTGCAAAGACAATCCTATCTCCCCGTCCGAGAAGCGGAATATCTTGCGTTCCGCCATCTGAAAACCCAGCGTGGCGCATATCGCGCGCGTGAAATCCTCGTGCGCGCTTCCCGAAAAAATTTTAATATCCCTGGAGGTCGATTCCATTATTGCTCAGTCATCTCCCTTCTTTCCGTTCTTATTACGTATGACGCCATTTCTTTCATTCCAGCCGTCTATATTGGTCTGGCGTTCGCGCGCGATGCCCAGCGCCCCGTCTGGAATGTCTTTCGTTATCACCGAACCAGCGGCCGTAGCAGCCCCTCTGCCCATCGAAACCGGCGCCACGAACATAGTGTCGCTGCCCACGAAACAATCCTCCCCTATGGATGTGGCGTTTTTGCTCACTCCGTTAAAATTGCAGGTGACAGTGCCGGCGCCGATATTAGTGCCCCGGCCTATCGTGGCGTCTCCCAGATAAGAGAGGTGCAAGGCTTTCACTCCCTCGCCCAGCGTGCTGTTTTTCACTTCGACGAAACGCCCGACTTTGGCTCCCGAACGCATTTTGACGTCGTTCCGCAAAAACGCGACAGGTCCGACCTCAGCATTTTCGCCTATCACGGCGTCCGAAATCACCGACGGGCCGAAAACGGTCGCGCCGGGCTCCATTCTGACCATTCGCAAAGTGGACCAGGCGCCCACCCTGCACCCGTCTGACAGATGCGATTTCCCCCATATCTGCACGCCGGGCTCAAGGATTACGTCCGGTTCCATTTCCACCCTGGGACCTATCCAAGTCGTGGCAGGGTCCATGCACTTCAGGCCGTTTCGCATATGAAGGCCTATTATCCTCTTGTTCAGCATGCCCGACGCCACGGCCAAATCGTTCGGCGTGTTCACCCCGAGAAGTTCCTGCGGGTCCTCGCATACCATGACGCGCACATCGCCCTCGGTATCGTCTATCAACTGTACAGTGTCGGTGAGATAATATTCTCCAAGCTGATTGTCGCTGTTCAAACGGCTTATTACGGTCGAAAGCGCCGTAGTGTCGAAAAGATATACCCCGCCGTTCACCTCTTGAGTATAAAGCTCCTCCTCGGTAGCGTCGCACTCCTCAACGATGCGGACTCCCCCGTCCGCCAGGCGTACCACTCTGCCGTACCCCGACGGGTCATTTACGACGAAACTCATCATCACGCATCGCGGCGCGGTATCCTCAAAACACCGGATCATGGCCGACAAGGTTTCCGGCCGGATAAGCGGAACATCGCCTGACAACACGAGCAGTCTGTCGAACTGTTTCCACCAATGTTCGGCCGACTTCACGGCGTGTCCTGTGCCAAGCTGCTCCCTCTGCCAGATGACCTCTACTTCCGGCCATTCCCGCTTTACATATTCCTCTATCGCCTCGCCCTTGTGGCCGGCGAGTACCGCGACATTTTTCAAACGAGCCGTTTTAGCTGCGTTCAACGGATAATAGACCACAGGTTCCTCGAGAAGCGGCTGCAGTAACTTGGGTTTGCCGCTGTGCATCCTGACTCCTTTACCCGCCGCTAGAATCAGAACGCCCAATGATTGCGGTAGCTCGCTCATTGCAAATTAACACTCCCTCCAGGGGATGGCCTCTCTATTGGAACACAGCGTAATTTCTGGCTGGGGTGGATGGATTCGAACCATCGATGGCGGATCCAAAGTCCGCTGCCTTGCCGCTTGGCTACACCCCAAGGGCAACGGACATTATAGCCGCTTTGGCTGAATATGCCAAGTTTTTTATTGCGGCAATGTTATCTCCCCCGCGAAGTTCGTCCGGAAGATTTCCTCTATCTCGCGCAGGCTGGATGTTCTGCCCAGCGCCCACATCATTTTGACGACGGCCGCTTCAGTGCTCATGTCTCCGGTGGAAAAAGCCCCGGCGTCGAGCATTCTTCCGCCCGTCTCGTATACCGACAGATCAGCGGCGCCGTTGGGACACTGGCTGCACACAGCCACCGGCGTACCGTTTCTAACGGCGGCGGAGACTCCCTCCGTGAGGCTGCGGCCGGCACACGGAACCCCTCCCATGCCGAACGATTCGATAACTATTCCCCTGTATCCCATCCGCAAAAGCGCTTCAAATATCTCGGGCTTCACACCGGGCGCCAGCTTCAGCAAAAAGACGTCGGGGCAGACGTCTTTTTCCAACGCGCCGGGCATAATGGGCGTCACTGGGACGCCGCCGCCCGTTATTCTTATCCCGAGGCCCGTCATTTCGGCCACTGGAGGTACGTTTACACTGCCGAACGCCTCGATATCGGATGTACTGAGTTTCGTCGCGCGGACTCCGTTGATGATTTTATTACCGAAAGATACCGTCACGCCGGAAATCCCACTCAAAACCGCGGACATAGCCGTCGCAAAATTCGACTGCGCGTCGCTGAAGGGGCTCCAAGCCGGCATCTGAGAACCCGTAAGCGTGACCGGTTTGCGGATGCCGCGCAACATAAAACCCAAGGCCGACGACGTATAAGCCATGGTGTCCGTCCCATGCAAAATGACGACTCCGTCGTTCTCGCCGAGGGCTTCATAAGCGGCGGCGGCAATGTCGCCCCACTGTTCAGGCTGAATATTGGCACTGTCGAGACTCATCAGCGTTTCAACGGAAAAATCGTGTTCGGGAAAACGCGCAGCGAGCGCGGCAAGCGTTTCGTTCGCGTCAAGCGCGGGAACCAGACCCTTTTCCCCCTGACGCGACAGTATCGTGCCGCCGGTCGAGACGATACGCACTCTCATTCAGCCAAAAAGCTTTCGCCCCTCGTTAATTATGAAAACGCCCGTCATGACAAGCGCGTTCCACGACAGCAGCGACATCGGCTGGGCCGCTCCCGCCATCATCGCGGCGGACGCGAAAATCATATAAGCGCAGGAAACGGCCGTTATCCACCATTTCGAGATCCCGGCGCGCCGGTTCGAATATGCCATGTAAGCTCTGAGACATGCTGCGAAAATCATCCAAAGGCCGATCAAAACAGGCAAAGAAAAGAGCAGGAGGCCGACGCGGAGCAGAAAAAGCGCCGCGAAAACGACGTCGATCACGCCGAACGCCGCGAGCCATACCGGCCGGAACTTGGAATTTTTGAGCGCCATGTAGGGAACAAAATAATTGAGGCTCTCCGCCAACAACCCGACTCCCATGACCGTGGGAGGCGATATCGCTGAAAACATCCGTCCCAAAGCGCCCAAGACGCCAAGGACGATTATTATTGCGCCGTCGGTGTAGAGAGTCCACCGGAACGTTTTCCTCAATCCGTCGTCGAGCATCGGGCACTCGGTTAGCGGGAGTCGCGCGCCGCGGACCTTCTTTCCATTATCATCCTTATCAGAACATTGTCTTTCCACGATGTGTTCGGCGAAAGCGTGCTGTTTACCACTACGGCCGTGACCACGATAAAGACGATGATCAGCGTCGCGAGCAGTACCTGGTACGCTTTGTTCTGCTTCACATAGAGCGAGTGGCGCCTTCTCGGCATTCTCTCAGCATCGCGCATACTTTCGCCACCTCCTTCATGCCGCGGATTGCCGACATCTGGAACCTGAAACCATTTTACATTACAAAGCCCTGTTTGTCATTTACAAAAATACTTGCTTTTTCGATATTCACACAGCCGCGCGCGCTATTTTCCCCGCCACCGCTCCGGTGACTTCAATGAGATCCCTGGGCGACATCAAAAACACGACCCCGCGCGATCCAGCGTTTATCGCTATCCGCTCGTGCGACATCATTTCGTCAAAGACGTACACAGGATAACGCTTCCTGCCGCCGATCGGAGAACAGCCTCCCCTGACATACCCGGTAAGCGCCGTGAGTTCCTTCACTCGAACCATCGCGACGTTTTTATTGCCCGACAGCAGGGCCAGTTGCTTGAGGTCAAGCTCAAACCCCGCGGGTATGCACGCTTCCAGAATACCGGTCCTGTCGCCTCGAAGAACGAGCGTCTTGTATACCACTTCGCGCGGCATTCCGACATCGTCCGCCGCTCTCTCGGCGGAGAGATCGCTCTCGACGGCTTCGAAGTGAATTATCTCGTATGAAATGTCCAGTTCGTCAAGACGCCTCGCCGCGTTGGTTTTTTTGACGTCCTTCGGTGAACCCGCCATTTACCTCCTACCAGGAGCCGTGATGCACCCTCGAAGCGTCGTACCTGTCCGAGGGCGGCATGGCGTCTGCCGGTTCCCCAAACGCTATTACGCAGAAAGGGAACAGCGTATCCGGTATTTTGAAGAGCGAAATGAATTTATTCTCCAAATCTTTTTGGGGATGAATACCGCACCAGCAACTTCCGAGTCCGCATTCCACCGCGGCGAGAAGCATGTTTTCCGCGCAGGCGCCCATGTCCTGAGGATAAAAAGGGTTATCGTCCGCCACGCTCTTTATGACGCAGGGGATTACCGCGAGAGACGCTGTTTTCATCATGTCCGCGTAGGGGTGTATCGACGCTATTTCGTCGATCAGTCTCCTTTCGTCGACCACTATTAATGACCACGGCTGGGTATTGTCCGCCGACGGCGATGCCATCGCCGCGTGGAGTATGTGCTCCGCCTGTTCGGGAGTTACCGCCGCCCCCGAATATTTCCTGACGCTGTGCCTGCGATACAGCAGACTATCGGAATATTTGCCCGTCAACAATATGATCGCCTCCGTCGTCAATTTTTTTACGAGTAAAGTGTGTGGCATTTGGACAAAATTGTCAAATTTGCGATTTTGAATAAAAGAAACGCTGATTAATTAGCCCAAACGTCATTTTGCCGCTTAGGAACGCAGACGCCGCAAGTGCTTAAATTTTCACCCTTCAGGCCCCTGACGATAAATCAGCCCCCCTAAAACAGCGATAAAGATGTCACTGAAGTTTAAAAACTTCGCCCGTTTGAGGGTTATATCAGAGACATAGCCTCCTCATCCCCCACGAGGGTCACATTATTGTGCAATTGAAGCACTGAAGCGGGAACCAGGGGAGTGACAGGCCCGAAGAACGCCGCCTTCAATATCTCCGCTTTGTCGACTCCGTTCGCTATGACGAGAATTCCCCGGGCCTGCATTATCGACCTTATCCCCATAGTGTACGCGCGGCTCGGCACTTCTTCGAGACTCCCAAAAAAACGCATGTTGGCCTTTATCGTGCTTCCTGACAGCTTCACCAGGTGCGTATCCTTGTCGAACGCCGCGCCCGGCTCGTTGAAACCGATGTGTCCGTTACGGCCCAGCCCCAGAAGCTGCATGTCTATCCCGCCGCAGCGCGCAATCAGTTGATCGTAACGGCGGCATTCCATCTCCGAAAAGGCCATTGTTCCATCGGGTATGTGAGTGTTGCCTCGCTTGATATTCACATGATCCCAAAAATTCTCCTTCATAAAACGATAGTAGCTGTTGGGGTCGTCTTTCTCCAGTCCGGCGTATTCGTCGAGGTTGATGGTGACGACCTCGGAAAAATCAATGTCGCCCTTTTCATACCAATTCACGAGCTGTCTGTAGACTCCGAGAGAACTCGAACCCGTGGCGAGCCCCAGCACGCAATTTGGTTTCAGTATGACCTGGGCGGACAGGATGTTGGCGGCCTTGCGGCTCATGTCGTTATAATCCACAGCCCGGTATATTCGCATATGTCCCATCCTCAGAAGTTTGCCGTCTGGCCCTGTCCCTTCATGGAACTCAGCAGATCTATCACCAGGACGTCCAGGTCGCGCCATGAGGCGCCCTGCCCTATCCGTTCGTTGGAGGCGACGCGTATCAGCCCCGTCACAAAATCCCGCAATTTTACGCTTCCGTACAGGTCCGCCGCTCCCCAGGCCAGCCGCGCCGCGTAGTCCTTCGCACCCAGGGCGCGCGTGTATCCGGCCCTTTCGTCCGGACATAGCGCGTAGTACATCGCCAGGCGAAATCTGTTGTGAAGGGCGGACAGCAGCGGGGTCAATTCCGAACGCGAACTCATCCCTTCCAGAGAGGCAAGGCTCTCAACGCGATTCCCCGAGCAGAGACCGTCCAACAGTTTCAACAGATTCCTGTTCCCGTCGGACATACAAAAATCTTCAACATCGGAGACCGATATTTCCGAACGTTTGCGCAAAATACACACGTTAGCGAGTTTTTCCGCTTCGGAGGCCAATTCTCCGATATCCTCGAACAACTCCTTCAACAGCGACACCGCGTTTCGGGCTATTTTGACCCCATGTTTCCCCGCCTCCGACAAAATTATCCCGTCGCGTTCCTTCGACCACGGCGGAAGCGTTTCAACTTTCGATAACGTGCACAGAGCCTCGTGCTCTTTCGCGACCGGACGCGGCCCGTCGGTTTTGCAGACGAGCAGAATATGCGTGCCGGCGCCGGGCCCTTCCAGCATGAAGGCAAACCGCTCCGGCATTGTGCCGAGCGTTTCGCCCTCCTCCACTACTACAACGCTCAAATCGCCGAAAAGGTCCCGGCCGCGGTTTTCCGAGAGAAGCGCCCCCCACTCCCCGCCCTCCTGCCGCCTGACGTCGGTGTAGCCGGCGGAAGCGAGTTTAGCGGTTTCGTCCGCCAGAAGACGCCGCAGAGAGGCGCCGGATCCGGACAATATGTGAAGGTGAGGCATACTACCCTTTCACGACTATATTGACCAGTTTATCCGGCACGGCGATTATTTTGACGACCTCCATACCTTCGATTCTGCGCTTCGTCGCTTCTTCCGACATGACGCGCTCTGTAAGCGCCTCGCGCGACATCCCCGGGGCGACCTTGAACTGTTCCCTCAATTTACCGTTTATCTGTAAAACGACAGTGACCGAATCGACCGTAAGCGCGTCCTGGTCTACCTCGGGCCATTTTGCCCTCGCGAGAAGTTCGCCGTTCCCAATCATCTGCCACAGTTCCTCACAGATATGCGGACAGAAAGGAGAAAGACAGAGCAGCATCGACTCGACTCCCTCCCGGAAAACGGCGCGCTCGGTTTCGTCGCCGGGGCTGAAAGAGGCAAGGCCGTTGCATAATTCCATAAGACGCGCAACGGCCGTGTTGAACTGGCGCTCATCTCTTATGTCCCTCGTCACCCGGTCTATTGTGGAATGAATGAGGCGTTTCAGAACCCGGCACTCTTCGCCGCCGGCAGCGGTCATGGGGACGCGCGCGCCCGCGGATTTGAGGACCTGCAAATTATCAGAGACGAGGCGGTATACCCTTCCCAAAAATCTATGAGCGCCCTCCACTCCCTTGTCAGACCAATCGAGGCTCTTGTCCGGCGGCGACGCGAACAGTATGAAGAGCCTCGCCGTGTCGGCGCCGTATTTTTTTATTATCTCGTCCGGATCGACGACGTTGCCGAGCGATTTCGACATCTTCGCCCCATCCTTTATAACCATGCCCTGCGTGAGAAGCCCGGTGAACGGCTCGCGAAGCTCAGGCCCGACGAGGCCGAGATCGGAGAGCACTTTGGTGAAAAATCTGGCGTATATCAGATGAAGGCACGCGTGCTCAATGCCTCCGATATAAAGGTCGACCGGCATCCAGTATTCGGCGTCCTCCGGCTTGAACGGCTCTTTGTCCGATCCGGGCGAAAGATAGCGGAAGAAGTACCACGACGAACAGATGAACGTGTCCATCGTGTCGGTCTCCCTGCGCGCTTCCCCGCCGCATTCGGGGCATTGCGTGTTTACCCAGTCGGGGCAGCCGAGAAGCGCGTTGCCTCCGTGCGGCGGTATTTCGGCGTCGAGCGGCAGCTCGACCGGAAGCTGATCTTCCGGAACCGGGACTACGCCGCACCGATCGCAGTAAACGACCGGGATCGGAGTGCCCCAGTATCTCTGACGGCTTATCAGCCAGTCGCGGAGACGGTATTGCGTCTCGCGCCTGCCCCATCCGTTCTCCTCGAACCACTCGCTTATTTTTTCTATAGCCTCCGGCGTAGGAAGGCCGTCGAACCGCTCCGAGTTGCAGGAGACCCCGTCAGCCTCCGTGGCGTGTTCCATCATGTCCGGATCGGGTATCGGTTCGCCCTCAGCGTGTACGACCGGAATTATTCCAAGCCCGTATTTTCTGACGAAGTCGAAGTCGCGCTGGTCGTGAGCGGGCACGCCCATTATCGCTCCCGTTCCATAGTCCATCAGGATGTAATCTGCTATCCATATCGGAATCCGTTTTCCGTTCACAGGGTTTACCGCTTCGAAACCCGTGTCCATGCCCATCTTGTCCCCTCCGACGGAGGTGCGCTCTATAGCGCTGCGGGAAGCCATGCGGGACGCGAATTCGAGAAGTTCATCCCTTTTCCCTCGGGACGCCCGTTCGGCCAATACCTTCACTATAGGGTGTTCGGCCGCTATCGCCACGAACGTTATGCCGAATATCGTATCTATGCGGGTGGTATACGCTTCGAGGGAGAGTTCGGTGTCTGCTATGCCGATGTTGAAACGGACGCCCTCCGATCGGCCTATCCAGTTCCGCTGCATGGTGAGCACGCGTTCCGGCCAGCCCGGCATCTTGTCGAGATTGTCCAGGAGTTCCCCGGCGTAGTCGGTTATGCGGAGGAACCACTGCTCCAGCCCTTTCTTGACCACGGGGGTATCACATCTCCAGCATACTCCGTCGCCGATGACCTGTTCGTTCGCCAGAACCGTCCCGCACGTCTCGCACCAGTTCACCGGGGCGTATTTGCGATACGCCAGCCCCCGCTTGTACATCTGGAGGAAAAACCACTGGTTCCACCTGTAATAATCGGGCAGGCAGGTTTTGACGACGCGCCGCCAGTCATAGCCGCACCCCATGGATTTGAGCTGCTCTATAGCGTGATCTATATTGCCCATGGTCCATTTCACCGGGTGGGTCTTCATTTTGATTGCGGCGTTCTCCGCGGGCATCCCGAAGGAGTCGAAGCCTATGGGATACATGACGTTATAGCCGTTCATGCGCAGAAAGCGGGAGGTGAGATCCCCTATCGAGTAGTTGCGGAGATGTCCCATGTGGAGCGCTCCGCTCGGGTAAGGGAACATCTCGAGACAGTAAAACTTTGGAAGAGAATCGTCCCGTTCGACCTCGAAAACATGCCGCTCGTCCCATATCCGCCGCCATTTTGATTCTACGGCGCTGAAATCGTAAGCCATTATCCGCATCCCCTCCGTGATTGCGCTGCTAAGTAAAAAATCGACCAGAAAGTGATTATAATCCACTTCGCGCCGCCGTGACAATAGTGGTAAAATATCCTCGAACTTCGGGCTCTGCCCGAACCCGGCAGGGAGCAAGCTCTCTGCGCCATCTTCAAAATTATAACATGGGTCCGGGGAACAGGTTCCCCGGCGGAGTTTGAGGCGGAGCCCCAAGGTTTTGCCTGTGCTTTGGTATATGGCGACTAAATCTAATCCGAATCGGAGGTTTCGCGTATGAAAGAGATAAAGATGTTCTTCATGGAGACATGTCCTCACTGCCGCAAGGCGCTCGCGCTGATTGAGGAGATTTATTCCGAAAATCCGGGGTACAGGAACATTCCAGTCAAAAAAATAGACGAGACGAAAGAACCCGCTTACGCGGCGAAGTTCGATTATTATTACGTGCCAACGTTCTACGCAGGAGACGAAAAACTCCACGAGGGCGCTCCGTCGAAGGAAGCCATAGAAAAAGTTTTCGAGGCCGCTTTATAAAATCAACGCCGCGCCGCGTAAACCGAAATTCCCGACTCATGTCAAGGAGCGCTATAGACAAAATAGCGTTCATCACGGTATACTCGCGTCAAGGTAAAATAAAATTCCAATGCCGGGAAATCTGGTGAAAATCCGGAATGGCCCCGCCACTGTAACCGGAACGAAATCGCGCGCCCAAGAAACACCGCGGCGGCGGTTCAAACGGGAGTCAGGAGACCGGCTGGAATAGCGAGGGTCTTGACGCGCGCGGGCGCGACAAGGTCTTTTTTGGTACTCTCAAAAAATTTTCACCCATGCGCTATTCCAATTTCAACTCCAACACGGCGGGATTCATAAGACGGCGATTTTGGGCCGCGGTTTTTTTACGCGGCTGAAGATTCCGCCGTCTGTTTTTCAAATTCGTTAAGGGGGTGAGGAACGTCAAAATTTCGATCGCTGGATGATTTCAAGATACGCGCGGTTGTTTAAATCATATCGTGGTCGCTGTTGAATTAATCATGGAAGGGAGCGTTTTCAAATGAAACGTTTTAGATTATTCGCTATTGTCTCGCTCGCCCTGACGCTCGCGCTTTCGGGCGTGACGGCTTACGCGGCGGGGTCGCATGACGAAGCTTTAGAGGTATACAACGGCAGAGTGTACGTTCTCAATTCGCGCGGGGGTTATCCCGAAGACTATGAAGCGGCGGTTGTTATCGAATTGAACGAGAGCGACTTCACTGTGGCGCGCCCACCCGTAACATTAGAAAATACTACCCCCCCCCCGTTTCTGCTTTAAATCCAATGCGAATGACCCGTGTTGGCGACAAACTTTATGTCGCTGCCATGGGAGGCATTCAAATGGGTGGTTTTTGGGGAGATATATGGGAAATTGATATTGACCCGT